>JAENWF010000144.1 GCA_016650215.1 Thermoanaerobaculia bacterium | reverse complement strand
GCATTCGTAAGCGACGTGGCGCCGGCTTCAGCCGGTGGCTTTCCGGTCTCTGTCGTTGGTGTCGTGATGACGTCGATGAAGTCATTCCGAGCGAGAGCGACAGAGGACGAGTTACGCACCGCGGATTCTTGCGAAGAACGCTGCGCTCGAAACGGGGCGTCCGAGGAACTTTTCGACCAGCTCGCGCGCCGGCTCTTCACTGCCGCGGCTGAGAATCGTGTCGCGCAGACGCCGGCCGATTGCGCTGTTCATCAGATCGGTGCCGAACACCGACACGAGATCGAGCGCGATCACTTTCGCCCACATGTAGCCGTAGTAGCCCGCTGCATATCCGCTCGCGATGTGCTCGAAGGTCCCGGGGAACGCGGTTCCATCGACGTAGCCCATCGGCGTGGCGCTCTCCATCGCGTCCCACACCTCGAGCGAGCGACCCGGCGTATCGCCGGAGAGTGACATGTCGAACGACGCGTAGAGGAGCTGGCGGCCGTAGTCGATTCCTGCGCCGAACTTCGCGGCAGCGGTGAGCCGGCCGACGAGCGACGCGTCAATCGGCGGGCAGCCGGGGCAGTGCTCGCGAAGCAGCGAGAGGCTCTCGAGCCGACTCGCCCACTCCTCAAACATCTGAGACGGTGCCTCGACGAAGTCGCGCTCGACGCTCGTGCCGGAGTGCTGGTTGTACTCCGTGTTCGACAGCACGCCGTGCAACACGTGACCGAACTCGTGCAGCAGCGTCTCGAGCTCGTCGTGGGTCAGCCCCTGCCGGTCGAAGTTCGTGACGAGCGCGCTGATCGCCTGCCGCTTCTGTTTGCGGCTGACCCCACGGACGGGCCAAGCCGCCGCATGCTTGTACTTGCCGTCGCGCGGATAGAGGTCGAGGTAGATGCCACCGATTCGCTTCCCGCCGTGCGCATCGATCACATCGAGATAGATCACGTCCTCGTGCCACACCGGCACCTCGGCGCGCTCGAACCTCACACCATAGAGACGCTGACTGATGTCGAGCATCCACTCGATGCATGGCTTGGTCGGAAAATACGTGCGCAGCGCTTCCTGGTCGATCGCGAAGCGCTCCTCGCGAAGCCGCTCGCGGTAATAGAGCATGTCCCAGCGGTTGATCTTCGCGTCGGAAGCGGGGATGCCTTTGATCTTCGCCTTCACCGCGCTGAGCTGTTCGAGATCGGCGATCTCGGCTTCGGTCACAACGTTGCGTACCTCATCGAGAAATGCGAGGACCTTCGCGGGGTTCTCGACCATGTGGCGTTTGGTGACGTAGTGCGCGTAGCTGGGAACCTCGTAGAGCCCCGCGATCTCCCGGCGCAGCGTGACGATGTCGTCGAGCACGGCGAGATTCCGCGGCGTGCCGCGATTCGTGTAGCCGATGTAGCAGCGTTTGCGCGCCAATTCGTCGTGCGCGTTCGCCATGAACGGCACGTAGTCCGGATAGTCGAACCCGACGACATAGTTGCCGTCCGCGTCGCGCTCGACGCGATCGAGCCACGTTTGCGGCAGCCCCGCACACTCCTGTGGCGTCAAGGTCAGTTGCGTTGTGTTCTCGCGGATGTTGCGCGCGAACTCCTGCGAGAGCTCGGTCAGCCTCTCGGAGATCTCCTTGAACCGCTCGCGCTTCGCGCGCGGCAGCGACACGCCGCTGTCTTCGAACGACTCAAGCAGGTCTTTCTGAAGCTGCTTCTCGGCGCTCGTCGTCACCGAGACGCGGCGGACGCGCTCGAAGAGCGCCTCGTTCTGGAAAAGCTCGGTGATGAAGTTCGACTCTTCGATGAGAGCGATATCCGCCGAATCGCGGACGCTCTTCTCAGTGTGAACGCTGTTGAGCAGCGAGATCGGCCCGAAGGCATCTTCGATCACGACCGCGGCCATGTCCCACGCGTCGAGGACATTCGCGACGGTGACGCGATCGAGCGGAACCGCTTCGATCGCGGCAAGGCGCTTCCTCGCTTCCGAGAGGGCGGCGCTCGAGGTCGAAGTCACCTCATCCGCATTGAGAATCGGAATCGTCGGCCGCCCTGTCGTTTCCGGCCGGGTGAGGATTTCAGTCATAAAGGATGTGAATTCTAGACAGAGACCTGCCTCGCGGCAAGAAATCCTGTCGAAGTGAAGCGTGACGGGTTACGCGTGACGCGTGACGAGTGAGGCGAAGACTGAAGACGGCCGTGGCCTTTTACCCGTCACTCGTCACGCGTCACGCGTCACCTGTTACTCGTCACCCTCGCCGCACCTCCCGTCAGCAGCGGGTACGGGTCGAGCACTTCTCCCTTCCACCATTCTTTCGTAGGCGTAAGGATCGTGATTGCGAAGTGAAGGTGCGGGGTTCCGGGCGGGGCGTTTCCGGTGGTTCCGACGTATCCGATGATGTCGCCCTGCGCGACGACCTTTCCTTCGCGGATGCCGTCGGCGTAGCGGTCGAGGTGCGCGTAGTAGTAGCAGCGCTCCGAGGCCACGTCATATTGATAGATAGTCAACCCGCCGGCCTTGCTCGTAAAAAGCTTCCGGATTGTGCCGTCGACCGCAGCGACCACGGGGGTTCCGCGAGGCGCGCGAATGTCGAGCGCGCCGTGGGTACGGCCGCCACCACGGTTGTCGGTGAAGTCCTGCCGCAGATCTTCTGGTGTCACACCGATGACAGGGATCGCGAGGAGTTCGCTATTCGACATGGCGACGCGGCGCGTCGGCGTGGACGCCGGCTCGCTTCGCACCTGCGTGGACACCGGCTCGCTTCGCACCTGCGTGGACACCGGCTCGCTTCGCGAGGTCGCAGCGCCGCGGCGCGTCGGCGTGGCCGCGGCAGCCCCGCTGCGAGCCACCGTCGAATCGGCCGCAATCGCGAGCTGCGCGGTCTCCTGCAGGTAGAGCAGGACCCCTGTCGCTCCCACCACCAATCCGATCAGAAATGAGACGGCCGTACGCATCGGATCAGATAATGGTACTCGCGTGCCGGAACTTCCCGACGTCACCATCTACATCGAGGCGCTTAGCCGCCGCCTCATCGGGCAGAAGCTGCTCAAGTTGAGACTGCTCAACCCTTTCGTCCTGCGCACCGTCTCGCCCACTCCGGACGAGCTAGCCGGCCGCACGGTTCTCGGACTGAGGCGCATCGGCAAGCGAATCGTCTTCGAGCTCGACGACTGCTACTTCGCCATCATCCATCTGATGATCGCGGGCCGCTTTCGCTGGCTCGCCTCGGGCGCGAAAACGCCCGGAAAGATCTCGCTCGCCGCGTTCGAGTTCGAGAACGGGATGCTTGTGCTCACCGAGGCCGGATCGAAGCGGCGCGCGTCGATTCATCTGGCGCGCGGCGAAGAGGCGCTCGCCGAGTTCAATCCCGGCGGCATCGAGATCTTCGAGTCGACGCTCGCGCAGTTCAGCGCGCTCGTGCGTCGCGAGCGGCACACACTCAAGCGGACGCTCACCGATCCTCATCTCTTCAGCGGCATCGGCAACGCCTACTCGGACGAAATCCTCCACCGCGCGCGGCTCTCACCCGTGCAGATGAGCACGAACCTCTCAGACGATGAGATCGCGCAACTCCGGGACGCGACGCGTGCCACCCTCACTGACTGGACCGAGCGCCTGCGCGCCGAGACCGGCGACGGCTTCCCCGAGAAGGTCACGGCATTTCGTCCCGAGATGGCGGTGCATGGCAAGTACGACCAACCTTGCCCCGACTGCGGCACGCCGGTCCAGCGGATCGTTTACGCGGACAACGAGACGAACTATTGCGCGCGATGCCAGACCGGCGGCAAGCTGCTCGCGGACCGCGCACTCTCCCGGCTCCTGAAAGGCGATTGGCCCAAATCGATCGACGAGCTCTAACGTCCGCCTCCGCCAGGCGTCTATGAGATCAGCAGACTCGTGAGAAGAGAGGACATCGCCGTACCGGACGACGATCACCGGCTCGCCGCGGGCTGTGCCGCAGGAGATCCTCTGGTCTTTGAAGACATCTACCGCCGATTCGGCGGCCGACTCAAGAGCATCGCGTTCAACCACCTCGGCAATCCATCCGACGCCGAGGACGCGGTGCAGGAGACGCTCTTGAAAGCGCACCGGTCGGCATCGAGCTACAGTGGCGCGTCGTCGTTCTCCACGTGGCTGCACCGCATCCTGATCAACACCTGCTACGACCTGATGCGGAAGCGAAAGCGGCGGCCGGAGGAGTCGCCGATCGACGACGCGCCCGCAGCGATCGGGCGGACGGCGGTCGCGGTCGACGAAACGAAGCGGATCGCGCTGCGGCGGCTCATCGACAGGCTTCCTGAGCAGCGGCGGACTGTATTCACTCTCTTCGAGATCGAAGGGCTGAGTCACTCGGAGATCGGCGAGATTCTCAACATCACCGAAGGGAATTCGAAGTGGATTCTCTTCGCGACGAAAAAGGACTTGCAGAAGCAGTGGAAGGCATCCCTATGACGATTCGATGTGAACAGATCGACGATCTTCTCCTCGAGGGCGATCCGTTCTCGATGGCGGAAGCCGTAAAGCACGCGGAGAGTTGTCCCACCTGTCACGAGACACTCGCGGCGTGGAACGACATCGCGGCGACCGCACGGACGATGACGGCGGAGTGGCAGAGCGACATGCTCCTGCCCCGCGTTCAGCACTTGCTCCGCGAGAAGACGTCTCATGCACAGCGCTCGCGGCTCTGGCAGATCGCCGCCGCGATCATCCTCACGATCTCGATCGCCGCGACCAGCTGGTACGCCGTACGCCTCGGCTCGCACGACGCACGATTCGACGAGGACATCCTTCGCGTCGCTGTGCTCGATGAGGTTGAGCAGGCCGAGAAGAGTCACGTCGAGGCGATCGAACGGCTCGAACGGATTGCCGCCCCGACGCTCGAGCACTCCGACGCCGCGCTCATGGTCAGCTACAAAGAGAAACTGCTGCTGCTCGACGATGCGATCGCGGAGTGCGAAGCCGGCATCGCTCAGAACCGTCAGAACGCATTCCTGCGCAAGCAGCTTCTCGCGATGTACAGCGAGAAACAGGACACGCTGCGGCAGATTGTCCGGGAGGGACGCGATGCTACGAGACGGTAAATGGTTGATGGCCGCGGCGCTCGTGCTGGTCGCTGCGGCAGCGCGAGCCGAGGACCGCGCGCAGCGCTATGAGTCGAAGCTGGTACGGACGATCACATGGCGCGGCGGTCCGATCTCGATCGATCATCGATTCGGCAGCGTGTCGGTGATCGGCTCCTCCGACGATCACATCCTCGTGAGATCCACGATCCGCTCCTCGGAACCCGATCTCGCAAAAAAGATCGCGGTGGTCGTGACCGAGGAAGGGAATGGCGTGGCGATTCGCACCGAGTTTCCTGAGGGGAAGATCAAAGGCTCGAAGCACTTCTCGTTCTCGATCGATTACCGGATTGACGTGCCCGAGCGCGCGCTGCTGAAAGTGGAGAACCGCTTCGGCTCGATCGACGTAACCGGGATGAAGGGTAAATCGGAGCTGATCAACTCGCAGGGATCGATCAGCGTCCGCGACGTGGACGGGCCGGTCGTTGCAACGAATCAGTTCGGCTCGATCTCGATCTCCTCAGCGGATGGTGGCGCGATTCTTCGAAACCAGAACGGCTCGATCCAGGCTCGCGACGTCGATGGCAGGATCGACATCACGAATCGCTTCGGATCGATCAACCTCGCAACCATCGGAGGAAACGCGACGGTGCGCAATACGAATGGAAGCGTTGATATCCGCGACGTGAACGGCGATCTCGACGTGACCAATGCGTTCGCCGATCTGACCGTGACGAGCATCGACGGCTCCGTGCGCGCGACTGGCACGAACGGACGGATGGAGCTCCGCGACATTCGAGGGAACGTGACCGTGACGCACGCGTACGGAGACGTCGAGCTGACGAGCGTCGGCGGATCGGTCAGCGTCAGCGGTCAGAACGTGAGCGTCGAAGGGCACGACATCCGCCATAACGCGACCATCACTTCGACTTACGGCGGCGTGAAACTCAACGATGTCGGCGGCAACGTCAGCGTGAGGGCGAGCTTCTCGCCCGTCTTCATCGAAGAGCTCGGCGGGTCGGTCGACGTGCAAAACCAGAACGCGTCGATCGTGGTCGGAGGACTCACCGGAACCCGCTGCCAGAACATCGTGCTGCGCAGCAATCAGTCGTCGATCAAGGTGCGGCTGCCGGAGGGGGCGAGCTACAAGGTCACCGCGCGAACCGCAATGGGACGGATCACGTCACGCGTGCCGATCCGAACGAGTGTCTCCACCGAAGAATCGCTCACCGGCGTCATCGGTGGCGGCAAATGCACTCTCGATCTCGTAAATGCAAACGGCAGCATCACGATCGAGTAGAGACTCCACGAAGGCGTCGAGACTCTAACGAACCACTCATGTGACCAGGGGCCACAGAGGACGGAAAGCCGCCGGCTGAAGCCGGCGCCACGTTACTTACGAATGCTGCCACGAGCCATGCGTGACGTGGCGCCGGCTTCAGCCGGCGGTCTTACGTCCTCCCGCCGAGTTCTCTATCGACCTTGCACGCGTTCCCTCCGCGTTCCATCGATCAGAAGCTTCGTTTGTACGTGAAGATGAAAGAGCGGGTCGCGCAGTCGCGAACCGGAGCGATGAACCTTGCGGCCTTGATCTCGCGCTCGGTGAGGAACGCGAGGGCCTCATCGCCGGTCGAGTTCGAGATGACTTTCGTCGACATCACGTTGCCCTTTGAGTCGACTGTCGCTTCGACGACGACCAGCCCATGCGCTCCTGAATCGGAGAATGTGGGAACGGGAGTCTTCGCGAAGCTGTAGTCGGAATCAGGCGTACAGCCCTTCCGGCGCCTGGCCGGCGCATCGCGCGAGACGTGCTGCGCTGAGACCCACCCGCTCTCACCACTCGCGAGACGGACACGAATCCATCCCTTCTCCTCGCCGAGCACATCGAGCTTCGTTCCGCGCCGAACCTTCGTCACGATCGCCGCTGTCGATGACGCTTCGGCACGAACGTTCAGCGAGCTCGCGCTGACGCGCACCGAACCGCTCGCCCGCTCCGTCGTCGTGTCCGACTGGAGCACCGGCGGTGCCGTGGCGGGCGGAGGGGCAGTGGCACAGCCAGCGAGAAGAACGGTGATCGCGATGAGTCGGCGCACGGCCGCGAAGTGTAGCGTACGAAACCCTCGAAACCCTGAGCGAAGCGAAGGGTCAATGGTGGGACCGCTCGGTCGTGCCGCGGGCCGTTGACCAAAACACCACGTCAGCGGTGCCACCGTTGATCCTTCGCCGTCTTCGCGGCTCAGGATGAAGCTGTACCCAGAATCTCCCGCACCACCGCGCCGGCCGATTTCCCGTCTGCCACTGCACGGACGATGGCGCTGCCAACCACAACCGCGTCGCATCGCGTCCGCAGCGCTTCGTAATGCTCGCGCTTCGACACGCCGAAGCCGACGGCGAGCGGCTTCTTCATCTTCGCCCGGATCTCATCGAGGCGCTCGAGCAGCGCGGGGTCGAACTCGCTCCGCACTCCGGTCACCCCGGTCGTCGACACGTAGTAGACAAAGCCGTCGCTCGCGCGGTCGATCGCGGCGATCCGCCGCTCGCTCGATGTCGGCGCGAGCAGAAACACGAGCCCGAGTCCCTTCGCGCGCAGCGCCGAGTGAATCTCACGCGATGCCTCGGGCGGAAGATCGGTCAGCAGCGCAGCGTCGAATCCAGAGTCCGCAGCGCCGGCCGCAAATGCCTCAGGCCCGATCCGCAGAATCGGATTCAGATACGAGAACGCGATGAGCGGAATCTCGCTCCGCTCCCGAATCGTCTTCGCGACACGAAAGACATCGCGCACGTTCGTTCCCCCTCGAAGCGCGCGCCGCGCGGCCGCCTGAATCACGGGACCGTCGGCGATCGGATCGGAGAACGGCACGCCAAGCTCGATCGCATCGGCCCCCGCCTCCTCGAGCTCCTGCACGACACGGATCGTCGTTTCGAGATCGGGATCACCGCACGTCACGTACGCGACGAGACCGCAACGCTGCTTCGCGCGCAGCCGCTTGAAGAGCCGCTGAACGCGATTCACTGCGGCGGCTTCTCCATCGCGGCAATCTGCGGCACGTCTTTGTCTCCCCTGCCGGAGAGATTCGCGATGACGAGCGATCCTTCCGCAATCGCGGCACCGTTCCGCAGCAGCCACCCGAGCGCGTGCGATGACTCCAGCGCCGGAATGATCCCCTCGAGCTCGCTCAACTTCCGGAACGCTTCGAGCGCGAGATCGTCCGCGCAGTTGTAGTACTCGACACGTTTGGTCTGCTGAAGGTGCGCGTGCTCGGGGCCGATCGACGGGTAGTCGAGCCCGGCCGAGATCGAATGCGTCTCGGCAATCTGTCCGAACTCGTCCTGCAGCACGACCGAGCGCGTGCCGTGAAGCACGCCGAGGGCACCGCCGCTGAAGCGCGCCGCATGATCGCCGAGCTTGTGCCCGCGGCCGCCCGCCTCGACGCCGATCATGCGGATCGACTCATGCTTCAGCATCTCGTAGAAGAGACCGATCGCGTTCGAGCCACCGCCGACACATGCGATCGCGACATCGGGCAGTTTGCCTGTCCGCTTGCGCATCTGCTTGAGCGCCTCCGCTCCGATGATCGACTGGAAGTCGCGCACGACCATCGGATATGGATGCGGCCCGAGGACGGAGCCGATGATGTAGTGCGTGGTGCGGACGTTCGTGACCCAGTCGCGAATCGCTTCATTGATCGCATCCTTCAACGTGCGGCTGCCGCTGGAAACCGGCACAACCTCCGCGCCAAGCAGACGCATGCGGAAGACGTTGAGCTCCTGCCGCGCCATGTCCACTTCGCCCATGTAGACAACGCACTGGAGGCCGAAGAGCGCGCATGCGGTCGCGGTCGCAACACCGTGCTGCCCCGCGCCGGTCTCGGCAATGATCCGCTCCTTGCCCATCCGCTTCGCGATGAGGGCCTGGCCGATTGCATTGTTGATCTTGTGCGCCCCGGTGTGGTTGAGATCTTCCCGCTTGAGAAACAGCCGGAACCTGCCGCACGCTTCCGCGAACCGCGGAGTCTCGGTCAGTGGTGTCGGACGGCCGACGAACTCTGCGAGGATGCGGTCGAGCTCCGCGTTGAACGCACGATCGCGTTTCACTTTGCGATACACGCTCTCGAACTCATCGAGCGCAGCCATCAGCGTCTCGGGGACGAAGCGTCCGCCGAACTCGCCGAAATAGCCGCCGCGGTCAGGAAGAGAACGCGTGGTCACGCGCGCTTCACTCCTTCGAAGAACCGCTCGACGAGCGTATGGTCCTTGATGCCCGGCTCCGACTCGACGCCGCTGGAAACATCGACCGCGTCCGGGCGCACGAGGCTCACGGCACCGGCGATGTTGTCGGGCGCCAGCCCTCCCGCGAGGAAGAATGGCTTGGTGCGGGGATACATCGAGAGGAGCGACCAGTCGAAGCGCCGGCCGGTGCCGCCGGCGCGGCGCTCCTCGAACGTGTCGAAGAGGAGCCAATCGGCCGAGGGATGCGCGGTCGTGTCGGGCAGCTCATCACCGACACGAAAACTCTTGATCACAGGGAGACCGATCGCGCGAACGTCGTCGTCAGTCTCATTGCCGTGCAGTTGCACGAGGTCGAGGCCGAAGAGTGTTGCGATCTCGCGGACGTAGTCGGGTGATGCGTCGCGGAAGACGCCGACGATTTTCGACGTCGACTCCGAGTCTTTGAGGCGCGTCGCGATGGCGGCCGCGCGCTCGGGCTCGATGAATCGCGGGGTCGACGGCACGAAGATGAACCCGAGAAAGTCGGCCCCTTGCGACGCGCAGAACAGCGCATCCTCTTCACGCGTCAGACCACAGATCTTGATCCGTGTCATGTCTCCCTCCCTCCACGCAGCCGGCGGACGGCCGCGGAGCGGTCATTCTGCCGCAACAGCGACTCGCCGACCAGAAACGCGTCGAAACCGGCTGCGACGAGGCGCTGCACGTCGGCCGAAGTCGCGATGCCGCTCTCTGCCACACGGATGACGTCGCGCGGCATCTGCTTCGCGAGCCGCTCCGACGTTGCGAGATCGACCTTGAACGACTCGAGGTCGCGGTTGTTCACGCCGATGAGGCGCGCGCCGCCGTCGATCGCTTTCTGCAGCTCACGCTCGTCGTGCACCTCGACGAGCGCATCGCGGCCGTACTCGTCGAGAATCGCTATGAACTTCGCGATCGTTTGCGCATCGAGGAGCGACGCGATGAGGAGAATCGCGTCGGCGCCGGCCGCGATGCCTTCGATGAGCTGCACCGGCTCGATCACGAAGTCTTTCATGATCACCGGCAGCGCGCTCGCGCTATGCACCCGCGCGATCCAGTCACGCGAGCCGCGGAAGAATTCCGGTTCCGTCACGACCGAAACCGCGGCGGCACCTCCATCGCGATACGCGCGCGCGATCGCCTCAACATCGGGATCCGGCACGATCGGCCCGGCCGACGGGGAAGCCGCCTTGATCTCCGCAATGATCCGCACCCCGTTTTCGGAGTGCGGCGGCCTGCCGCCGCTTGTTCCCGCCAATGCCCGGGCGAACCGATAGTCACGCTTCTCGCGAATCGAACGCCGCAGAGCCCCCTCGTCCGGCGGTGACGCGGCGAGCCGCCCCCGCGTTCTCGCCACGATGTCATCGAGGATCGTCACGCGCTCTTCTCCTCTTGCGTGAGAGCGATCAACTCCTCGAGCTTCGCGAGCGCCTTTCCGCACGCGATCGCTTCGCGCGCGAGATCGGCTCCCGCTCTCGGCGTGGTGGCGGCGCCGGAGACGTAAAGCGCGGCTCCTGCATTGGCGACGACGACGTCATGCGTCGCGCCGCCGGCCCCTTTGAGCACTCCTCGCGCGATCCGCGCGTTGGTTCTCACATCGCCGCCCAGCAATTCGTCGATGCGATGCGTGCCGACGCCAAACGTGTCCGGAGTCATCGTGTACGAGGTCACCGCACCGTCGCGCACCTCGCTCACATCCGTGGGCGCTGAGACCGAGATCTCGTCGAGTCCGTCATGACTGTGAACGACGAGCGCGTGTTCCGCGCCGAGCGCGAGAAGCACATCGGCGACGACCGGCACGAGATGCCGCGAGTAAACGCCCAGCACCTGCCGTCGCGCGAAGGCAGGGTTCGTCAGAGGGCCGAGAATGTTGAAAATCGTCCGGACGCCAAGCTCGCGGCGGATGTGGGCCACCGCGCTCGTCGCCGGATGGAGCTTTGGCGCGAAGAGAAAAGCGATCCCTGCACGGCGAAGGACACGCGACATCTGCGCCGCATCGAGATCGATGTTCACACCGAGCTCGCTCAGCACGTCGGCGCTTCCGCACAATGACGAGACGGCGCGGTTGCCATGCTTCGCGACATT
>JAENWF010000143.1 GCA_016650215.1 Thermoanaerobaculia bacterium | reverse complement strand
TCCGAGCGAGACGATCGGCTGAAAGGCGGGAACGATCGCTGATCCGGAAAGGATCTCGTCGAGGGTCGGAACAATCGTGAGAGAGGGTTCCGATCGGCTGCCGTTGCGAGGCGTGACGAGCAACTCGAGCGTTTCGATCTCGAACGGCTTCTCGAGGAACGTCGCCCCGCGCTCCTGAACCGCGCGGTCGAGACCCGCCGCGCCGCTGCCGCTGATCGCGATCACGCGTGCACCTGGCACGTGCCGTCGCGCATACTCGAGTAGTTCCAGACCGTCGTAGCGAAACGGGCCACTCAACCGCACGTCGGCAACGATGAATGCGATATCTCGGGCCGAGATCACGAGCTCCGCCGATTCAGCATCGCGGCACAGCACGATGTCGCGCCCCTCACGCTCGAGACCGGCGGCCAGAGCCAGCCCAACATCGACATCATCATCGACGATCAGAACGGTTTCGGACATAGGAGCGGAAAGCACGCCCCGGGAACTTACGCCATCCGCCGGACCGTGTCTATCAGACGGCGTCCGATCAACGTTTTTTCGAGCTCTTTCTGGCCTTCGAGGATGACTTCCGCGAAGAGGCTTTTCTCGAAGGCGTCTTCTCCTTCGATGCCGCCTTCTTCGAGCTCCGCTTCTTGCCGCCGCTCGTTTTCGTCCGGCCTTCACTCGAGCGTTTCTTGTTCACCGTAGCCGCGGCGATCGCCTTTGACCTTTTGGTGGAACGGCCACTCTTCTTTTCGCTCTCCTTGATGTGTTCGTACTGGCGCTCATCTTTGCTGCTCCAGCTCTTGGGCATTTCTCACACTCCTCCCCTCAGCGCAGTGCAAAAGATCTGCTCATCCGGCGACGTTTCCGGGAGGAAATCCGAATGAGAGTCGAATGGCCGCGTATTGATCCGTGACGTTCCCGCGCCGGTCGCGAATCGTGAGCGGCGGCTCGATCCAAGTGGCCATCGTTGGCGGAAGGTCGGCGCTGCGCGATGCGGCGAAGAGCGAGATCAGCGGCGGCTCACCTTCCTTGAAGATCACATCGCAGTTGCGCACGAGCGTGAGTCCCGAATCGCGCAGGGCTGCGACCGCCCGCTCGCGCTGCGCCGCAGGAAAGACGAACGCGAACATGCCGCCCGGCGCGAGGATCCGCGCCGCCGCCTCCGCATATCCTGCGATCGATCCCCGCACCTCGATCCGCGCAGGCACCGCCTGCGGATGCGTAGCCTCGGTTGCGGTTCCTTCAGGAAAGTACGGCGGCGAGCCGAGGACGAGATCGAACGGCTCCTCGCCGGCGAGGATCGACGGATCGCGCAGATCGCCGTGATAGAGCGTCACGCGCGCGTCGAGCCCGTTGTATTTCATGCTCTTGCGCGCGAGGCAGATCGACTGCTCCTGCGCTTCGACGGTGCAGAATCGCGCACCCGGCAGACGCCACGCCGCAATCGTCGCAACCGAGCCGATCCCCGAACCGAGATCCGCCGCCCGCGCGACCCGCGGCGCGCAGACAGTTCCGTACCACGCAGTCACGACATCGTCGGTCGAATAGCGATGCCCCTTCTCATACTGAAAGATGCGGTAGTGCCCGCAGATGTAGTCGAGCGTCTCCCCCGCCTCGATCTCGACACCGCCGGGAGGCACGGGGCCGGGGCGCACCCACCCGCGATAGCTCTCATTCATCGCGCGCTATCATCCGTCATTCCGATGGCGAAACTGGTCTGGACGAGCGATCCCGAGGAGGCCAAGCGCCTGCGCGAGGGCGGCGAGATGCGTGAGTCCGCCGATGTCGCGCCCGCGAAGCAGACGATCCGCGTTGTCGTCGATCGCAAGCGTCGCGCGGGAAAGAGCGTGACCGTCGCGAGCGGGTTCGAGCTCACAGTCGAGACGCTGACGGCGCTCGCAACCGCACTCAAGAAGCGCTGCGGATCTGGCGGGACTGCCAGAGGTTCAGAGATCGAGATTCAGGGCGATCACGTTGCTTCACTCGCGGGCGAGCTGAAAAAGCGCGGCTATCGCGTGAAGTGACGTTACAGGCTCTCGGCTCGCGGCAGGGGTATCGCAGTGCCACCGCTGATCCTTCGCTTCGCTCAACGATGTGAAGAAATCCAGCCTCTGTGTGGCGCCGTCGACCCGCGGCGGCGCTCCGCGGCTATAGGAACGGGCACATCGCCAATGACCCAGAGGGCGCCGCCGCGGGTCGGCGGGCGCCACACAGAAACGTCATCCTTCGCTTCGCTCAGGGTTGGACCCACTGCACTGCCAGGAAACGAAACCGCAAACACTCCCGGAACCTTTGTAACGCGCACGTACAATACGCGACGCTTCACCAATCACCAGGAGGGTTCATGAGAGTTCGTAGCAGACTCGCTCAGGCTGCCGGGCTTCTGATGCTCGTCGCCTCGACTATGCAGGCGCAGGATCTCGCCTCGTTCGAGAAGAAGACGACCGTCCGCAAGCTGGCCAATGGCCTGACCGTCATCATCATGGAGCGCCCCGAGGCGCCTGTGTTCTCTTACGCGACCGTCGTCAATAGCGGCTCGTCACAGGAAGTCGCCGGCATCACCGGGCTCGCGCACATGTTCGAGCACATGGCGTTCAAGGGCAACGACGTCATCGGCACGAAGGACTGGAAGTCCGAGCAGGCCGCGATGGCGAAGATCGAAGAGGCGTATGCCGCCTACGATCGCGAACGCCACCGCGAAGTCGGGCGCGACGACGCAAACGTCGCGCAGCTCGAGAAAGCATGGCGCGACTCGATCGCTGCCGCCGACAAGTTCGTCGTCACCGACGAATTCACGAAGGTCGCCGAACGCAACGGCGCCGTCGGCCTCAACGCCTTCACCGCGCACGACATCACCGCCTACTTTTTCTCGCTCCCCTCGAACCGCCTCGAGCTCTGGGCCTATCTCGAATCGGAGCGCTACCGCCAGCCGTTCCTGCGCGAGTTTTACAAGGAGCGCGACGTCGTCATGGAAGAGCGGCGCATGCGCGTCGAGAGCTCGCCATTCGGACGCCTCCTCGAGCAGTTCATCTCGGCCGCATTCATCGCGCATCCGTACGGCCTGCGCGGCATCGGCCACATGTCGGACCTGCAGAGCTTCTCCGCGACCGACGCGAAGGAGTTCTTCAAGGTTCACTACGTGCCCTCCAACATGGTCATCGCGCTCGTCGGCGACGTGAAGACGTCGGAGGCGATGCCGCTCATCGAGAAATACTTTGGACGTCTGCCGAAAGCGCCGGCGCCGCCGGCACTTCGCACGGTCGAGCCGCAGCAGAAGAGCGAGCGGACTGTCATTCTCCGCGAGTCCGCGCAACCGATGTACATGGAGGGCTATCACCGCCCCGCATCGACCGATCCGGACGACGCGATCTACTCCGTCATGGAGATGCTGATGTCGTCCGGCCGCACCTCGCGCCTCTACAAATCGCTCGTACGCGACAAGAAGATCGCCGTGCAGGCGTCCGGCTTCAACGGATTCCCCGGCGAGAAGTATCCGAACCTCTTCACATTCCTCATCGTCCCGACAGCGGGCAACACGGCGACCGCGATGTCAGAACCGCTGCGCGCGGAAATTGACCGGCTCAAGAACGAAGACGTCCCTGCCGATGAGCTGGCGTCCGTGAAGACGCGCGTGAAGGCAGGCCTGCTGCGGCAGCTCGACAGCAACGCGGGACTCGCGCTGCAGCTCGCGCAGTACCAGACTCTGCACGGTGACTGGCGCGAGCTGTTCCGCGAAGTCGACGACATCGACAAAGTGACCGCCGCGGATGTCCGCCGCGTCGCGAACGCGACCTTCGTCGACAGCAACCGCACGGTCGGCATGATCGAGCGTCAGGCGCCGGCGGCCCAGGGCGCGAAGGGAGACTCGAAATGAGATCAATGATCCGAATTGCGGGAGCCGCAGCGCTGGCCGTCGCGTCGATGGCTTCGCCGCTGCTCGCGCAGGTAAAGCATCCGCGTGAGATCAAGACGCCGGCTCTGCGGCAGGTCAGGGTGCCGCAGCCGAAACGCGTGCAGCTCGACAACGGCATGGTCTTTCTGCTGATGGAAGATCACGAGCTGCCGATCATCCGCGGCACCGCGCGTATCCGCGGAGGCGGGCGCGATGTCGGTGCCGCAAAAGCCGGCCTCACCGGCATTCTCGGCTCTTCGTGGCGCACAGGCGGCACCGAGTCGCGTACCGGCGATCAGCTCGACGAGTTCCTCGAGTCGCGCGCCGCGATCGTCGAGACCGGTGCGAGCGACGACTCGACATCGGTATCGCTCAACGTCCTCAAGGCCGACTTCGACACCATCTTCCCCATTTTCCTCGACCTCCTGCGCAACCCGGCGTTCCGCCAGGAGAAGATCGATCTTGCGAAGACGCAGGCGAACACAGGGATCTCTCGCCGCAACGACGAGCCGGGTGCCATCGCGACACGCGAGGCGATCAAACTCGGCTTCGGCCCTGACTCGCCGTACGCACGTCAGCCGGAGTACGCCACGATCGCTTCAATCACGCGCGACGATCTCCTCGCGCTCCACAAGCGTTTCGTCCACCCGAACAACATCATCCTCGGCATGGTCGGCGACTTCGACGCCGCGCAGATGGAGCAGAAGCTCCGCACTGCGTTCGGATCGTGGGCACGCGGACCCCAGGCGCCGCCCCCCGTCGCGACCGTCAATCCGTCGAAGGCCGGCATCTACTACGTCGGACGCGAAGATGTGAATCAGTCGTCGATCCAGCTCGTGCACGGCGGCACGATGCGCAACAACCCCGACTACCCCGCGATCCAGGTACTCAACGACATCCTCAACACCGATCGTCTCTTCGCGAAGATCCGCACCGAGCAGGGTCTCGCGTACATGGTCGGCGGCGGAGTCGGAAGCGACTGGGATCACCCGGGACTCTTCCGCGTCCAGGTCGGAACCAAGAGCGGAACGACGATGCAGGCGATCGAGTCGGTTCGCACCGAGCTCGCTGCACTGCATTCAGCGCCCTTCACGGCCGAGGAAGTATTGCGCGCACGGGAGTCGATTCTGAACGCGCATATCTTCACGATGGACTCGCGCGCGAAGGTGCTGACCCAGATGGTGAACCTGGAGTTCTACGGCTATCCGGCGGACTGGTATCAGCGTTATCCATCTCTGATCGATAAAGTGACGCCGGCCGATGTCGCGCGCGTTGCGAAGCAGTATGTGACGCCCGACAAGGTCGCGCTGCTGGTCGTCGGCAAAGAGAAGGATTTCGACAAGCCGCTCTCCGGTCTCGGCACGGTGACCCCGATCGACGTCACGATCCCGGAGCTGAACGCGGCACCGTCAGCGAAGCCGGCGGCACCGGCCGCGAACAGTGCCGAAGGTCTCGCGCTGCTCAAGAAGGTGCAGGACTTCGTCGGAGGCAAGGCGAAGATCGATGCGGTGCAGTCGGTACGCACTGTCGCATCGGCGACGAGAAAAACGCCGCAGGGACCGATGGATGTCGAGATCGAATCGCTCACGCAGTATCCGGAGCGTTATCGCGCCGTAGTCAAGATGCCGATGGGCGAGATGACGATGGTCGTCACGCCTGACGCCTCGTTCATGTCGCTCCCCGGCATGGGAGTGCGCGACCTCCCGGCATCGCAGCGCGACAACTTCCGCGCTGATGCGAAAAGCGAGATTCTGACGGTGCTCAAGTATCCGGAGCGGTACACGTTCGCCGTCAGTGGTACCGAGAAAAATGCGCGGGTGCTCGAGATCACTGCCGACGCCGAGACCGTACGGTGGCACGTCGATCCTGCAAGCGGACGCGTACTGCGCAAGATCTCCCGCGGCCGCGGTCCGATGGCGCAGGGCGATCAGATCACCGAGTACACCGAGTGGAAGAGCTTCGGCGGAATCCAGTTTCCGACCGCGGCATCCGTCACGAGCAACGGCGAGCAGGTTGGCTCGACGCAGGTGAAGAGTGTCGAGGTCAACGCGGCGGTGGATAACAAGCAGTTCGAGAGGCCGGCAGCGTAGTCCAGGAAGAACTTCCGCCTCTGTGTGGCGCCGCGGGTCGGCGGCGCCACACAGAACCGCGGTTACGCCCAAGCGGAACGATTACTGCTGGACCCCGCGATGCGCCTGCAGTTCTTTCACGAGTTTCACGAGCGTGAGGGTGACCTCATGAATCGAATGGATCAGCCCAACCTCGAAAGCAGTCGGTGGCTCCCCCGCGGCGCACGCGCAGTAGTTGCACGGTCCGCCGCGCGCGCCGTCGTGATGATCCATGATGTGGCCGCATGCGCACGAGTCTTTCGCGAGTTGCATGCGCTCAGGATAATCGCTTTCCTCCTCACCTTCACTCTCCTCGGCTGCTCTCACGCGCGCTCCGATGCGTCGGAAGCGCTCCGCAAGCGCGCCGAGCGGAAACTGATGCAGCGCTACGACGAGCCGGGAGCCGCTGCCGCGTACTACGAGATGAAGCACGCCGGCGCGGAGGACCGCTTCGCAAAGTACGAGGCTGCTCGCGCCCAGATAGCGCTTCGCACCCAACTGAAGTCCACGCAAACAAGACCACTTGCCTGGAGGCACCTCGGGCCAGGCAACATCGGCGGCCGCACACGGACGCTTGTCATCGATCCGATCGACAACGACATCATGTACACGGGCGGCGTCTCGGGCGGCGTCTGGAAATCGTGGGACGGCGGGCAGCGATGGAAGCCGGTCAGCGACGAGCTCGCGAACATCGCGATCAACTCGATGGCGATGGATCCGCGCGATCGCAACACGATCTACGTCGGGACGGGAGAGGGCTATTTTCGCGAAGAGGTGCGCGGCACCGGCCTCCCGCTGCGCGGCAACGGCATGTTCGTGACGCGCGACGGCGGCGCGACGTGGACGCACATCGCATCGACGATCAACTCCGACTTTCACTGGGTCAACGACCTGACGATCAGCCGTCATGATCCGCAGCGGATCTACGCCGCGACACGCACCGGGGTCTGGCGAACGAGTGACGCGGGCGGATCGTGGTCCAACGTCGTGCCGGTCACGGCAAAAGGCGGCTGTCTCGATCTCGCCGTGCGCGAAGACGCCTCCGCCGACTACCTGTTCGCGTCGTGTGGCACGCTCGAGCAGGCGACCGTCTATCGCGCGACGAACGCCGAGACTGATGCAGAGTGGAGCGTCGTCCTTCGCGAGCCCAACATGGGACGGACCTCGCTCGCGATCGCTCCTTCCCGCCCGTCTACGATTTACGCACTCTCGGCGAGCAACCAGAGCGGAAACTTCAATCAGGGATTGCTCGCGGTGTTCCGCAGCGACAGCAACGGCGACGAAGGATCGTGGCGGCGAACGGTCCGCAACACCGATGCGGTGAAGCTCAACACGCTGCTGCTCACCAATCCACTCGCGGCTCTCAACAGGGAATGCGCGAACGCCGACGATTTCTACGTCACGATGGGCTGGTACTGCAACGTCATCGCCGTCGATCCGGTCGATCACGAGCGGGTGTGGGCGGCTGGCGTCGATCTGTTCCGCTCCGATGACGGCGGCGCGAGGTGGGGTGTCGCCTCGTACTGGTGGGCGCGCGGCGACGAGCCGTCGTTTGCGCACGCCGATCATCACGCGATCGTCTTTCACCCCCGCTACGACGGCACCGCAAATCAGACGATGTACTCGGCGAATGATGGCGGCATTTTTCGCACCGGGAACGCGCGCTCGCCGGCAGCGACGGGAGATCGCGCCGGATGCAGTCCCAACCGCTCGAGCGTACGCTTCGCTTCGCTCAGCAACGACCTCGGCGTGACGCAGTTCTACAACGGTGCTGTCTTTCCTTCCGGCTCGCGATTCATCGCAGGAGCCCAGGACAACGGCACGGTCGCCGGCGAATTGATCGAAGGAACGAACGGCTGGAGACATCTCTTCGGTGGAGACGGAGGCTACGTCGCGGTTGC
>JAENWF010000142.1 GCA_016650215.1 Thermoanaerobaculia bacterium | reverse complement strand
GGGGGGAGATCGAGGACGACGCGGCCGTTGTGCTCGACGCGAAACGCGCGTGCGGGAGATGGAAGCGCGTACGAGGTGACGACCGAGACGATCGAGCGGAATTCGGCGTCGGCACTCCGGAGGAACTTTCGTCTCGCGGGGACGTTCTCGAAGAGCTCTCCGACCGAGACCGTCGTACCGCGGTCGCGCGCCGCCGGACGCTGATCGCGCGCGCCGCTCAGCGGATCGCAGATGATCTCGATTCCGTGCGGCTCGGCGCCGTCGAATGTTTTGAGCGAGAAGCGAGAGACGCTCGCGATCGACGGGAGCGCTTCGCCGCGAAACCCGAGCGTCGAGACGCGCGCGAGATCGTCGAACTGCCGGATCTTCGAGGTCGCATGCCGCTCGATCGCCAGCAGTGCATCGGAAGCCGGCATCCCGGAGCCGTCGTCGCTGACCTCGATCAGCTTCCTCCCGCCGTTCACGAGCACGACATCGATCGTCGCGGCCCCCGCATCGATCGCGTTCTCGATCAGCTCCTTCACGACCGAAGCTGGCCGCTCCACGACCTCCCCGGCCGCGATCTGATTCACGAGATCGGACGGCAGTCGCTGGATGGGGGGCATGGCGTTTTAATTATGAAGCGGAATGTTGAATGTTGAATGTTGAATGTTGAACGGCTCAGGTTTCAACATTTAACATTCAACATTCCCTTACTCCCTCCTCACCCCACCTCCAGCACAACCTTCCCCACCGCCTCCCTCGCTTCAAGCACGCGATGTCCTTCGGCCACGGACGTGAACGGCAGCACGCGATCAATCACGGGGGAAAGCCGTCCTGCTTCCACGTGCTGCATGATCTCATGCAGTTCGGCGAGACTACCCATCGTAGAGCCGAGGATCGAGAGCAGTTTGAAGAAGATCAGGCGCAGGTTTAGTTTCACCTCGGCGCCTGACGTCGATCCGCACGTGACGAGGCGCCCGCCGCGCGCGAGGACTCGCAGCGATTTCTCGAAGGTCTCGCCGCCAACATGCTCGAAGACGATGTCGACGCCGCGTTTGGCAGTGAGGCGCCGCACTTCGGCGACGAAGTCAGTCGCGCGGTAATCGATCGCCTCGTGCACGCCGAGCTCGCGGAGGCGCGCGACCTTTTCCGGCGAACCGGCGGTCGCATACACCGTGGCGCCACGGAGTCTTGCGATCTGGATCGCAGCGCTTCCGACGCCCGACCCGCCGGCCTGCACAAGAACCGTCTCACGTTCGCGAATGCGGGCGCGCGCGACGAGCATGTGCCACGCCGTCAGCATGTCGAGAGGGATCGCGGCCGCCTCCGCGAAGGTGAGACGCGGCGGTTTGCGCAGGAGGTTGCGAAGCGGTACCGCGATCAGCTCCGCGCAGCCTCCGTTTGCCGTTTCGCCGAAGATCCCGTAGTGCGCGCAGAGCGGATCGTCGCCGCTCGCGCACGCTCCGCAGGCGCCGCATGAATAGCCGGGGGCGACGATGACTTCATCGCCCCGCTTCCAACCGGCCGTCCCCGCGGGGAGCTGCTCGATGACGCCCGCGACTTCCGAACCGGGGATGAGCGGCAGCGGGAAGGTGTGACCCGGAACGCCGCGGCGCAACCAGATGTCGAGATGATTCAACGCCACGGCACGAACGCGGACGAGCGCCTCCCCCGCGGCGGGCGAGGCATCGGGAACGTCGAGGATCTCGAGTCGTTCGAGACCTCCATGCGCGCGAATCACGACCGCCTTCATGCGGCGCGCATTCTACTGGCAGCGCGCTTGCTGCGCCCTACGTCATGGCGCGAAGAATCGGAGCTTTGATCGTGATGGCGGCCCTGATCGCCTTAGCCGCCCTTCTCATGTGGAGCGTCTGGCTGCACCACGAAGGGACGACGGAAACAGGGGACGACCGCTCGCTCGTGGAGATCCGCGGACGCTCTGCATAAGTAATTCTGCGCGAGTCATTTCGGTGTTGGCACGCCCGATGCTGCCCGTGAGTCTGGAGACCCAAATAACAATGATCCGAATCACGGCAGCGCTCCTCTTCGCGACTCTCACGACCTTCCCGGTGCTGGCAAGTGCTGCCGTGCCGGAGGTTCAGGACCTCACTCCCTCATTCCGGGCAGCGGGGACGAAGATCGAGCGTCTGCGCGTCTACGAAGTCGGCGGCGTCGTGGTCATTCGTGGCAGGGCTCTCAACGAGACCGAGAAGGCCGAGGTAGCTGACACCGCAGCGCGCCTCGGTTACAGCCGCGTCGCGAACCTCGTGACCATTGCGTCAGCCCCCGATGATGCCGCCATCGAACGGAAGGCTGAGCGCGAGCTGAGCGTTCACCGTGGTCTTGACGGCTGCACCTTCAGCGTCGATTCGAACGGCGGCGTCCTGCGTGTCGCGGGTCGCGTGCTCTACGAGCTCCAGAAAGACATGGCGCTCGCGGTGCTGCGCAGCATCGACGGAGTGCGCAGTGTCGAGACCTCGCTCGTTCGAGAGTAACGCCGACTGATCTCCTGAGAGCCGACAGCCCAGCGATGGGAGCTTTTATCGAACCGTTCGGAGTGAGATCTTGAAGTTGCTTCCTTCAAGTTCGCTCGGTGCCCGGACGGTGTGCGCATAGACGAAACTGATCAGCACTTCGAAGTCTCGGATTGTCAGCGCCATCTCGCTCCCGACCCCCGCGTCGACGACCCACCGGTCGCTCTTGGTGATCTGGTCAAAGCCGAAACCTACGCTGCCCGCCCCGAGGTATCCGATCCCGTAGAGCGTGTTCCAGTGAAGCGCTCCGACGCGAAAGTCGCGGTTGCGAAAGATCGGAACGAAGTACTCGTTCGTCAGATGAAGCTCGTGAGTCCCGATCGAGAACTCTCCTTCGTCGATCGAGCGGAGCGACTCGCGCCCGCCGAGGCGGAACATCTCATAGCGCGGAATGCTGTACTGCTCGACCTGCGGCTTGTCCTCGCGGAAAGGGATGTCGTCGTAGCCGGCGAAGGCGCCGAGGTGAAGGCGCGAGAAGACGAACGTGGTGCCGGTGACGTCGAAGCGGCGAAGGCCCTCGGCCTCGAGTCTGGTGTAACGGTAGTCGCCCAGCGAGTAATCGAAGTTAGAGGTTGCATCGTCGAACTTGCCGGCGCCCCCCACATTCGTGGTCTGCGTCAGAGCGATCGCGTAGCCGGTCCGCTGCGGTCCGATCTCGCGGAACGCGGTGAGAACCGGGGTGATCCGTCCGCGCGACTCGCCTGCGATCGAGTTGAGCCGCTCGTCGAACTGCGAACCGAACTGGTAAGCGATCTTGGTGTAGAAGTTCCTCTTCTTGTTGTCGACGTTCTGGAGGTCGCCGAACGAGAGGCTGTCGCCCTGCAGCAGCCAGAAATAGCGGCGGTTATAGTCGCGAGGGATGCCGACGAGCAGCAGCCCGCCGCGTACGCGCTCGAATTCGGTCGTCGACTTCTCTCCGACATTGGGGAACTCGATGGTGTCGAATACGCCGAGACGATATGTGTAGTTCCGCGCGTAGTACTTGTAGCGGAGGTAGGTGCTGATGTCGCCGTTGACGAACTCGTAATCGATCTGACTCTCGAAGAGCACGTTGCGAATCAGTTTCTTGAGCCGGATGCTCGCCTGCCCCTCGGGGAGGTAGATGTTCACGTTGGGGAGCGACTCCGGGCGGGTGTCGCGCTCTGCTTCCGCCGCGAGGAAGGGGGGTGGTTCATCCTGGGCCAGGAGCGGTGCAGTGGTCGCGGAAAGAATTGCCACAATCAGGACGGCAGAGCAAAGAGTCCGCATTCGTATGGAATCCTCAGTGTGTCATTCGGGAATTGAGTCTTCGACTCAACCTATGGTAAAGTCAACCACTTGAAGTGGTTAAGAGATTCGACACGTTGGGCGTGGCACATGTTTTGTAAAGCGCGGGCATTATAGCTCGGACGTTAATCGTGCGAAGCTTCAGGAGGTGTGATCTTGTTGCGTCTCAAGCATCAGCTGCTTTTTTCTCTGTTGTGCATTCTCGTCGCAGGCTCTGCATTTGGCCAGGGGATGACGGCGACCACCATGACCCGGGATGAGCAGCTCGCTCAGGTGGCTCCGACCTCCAGTGGTCAGACAGGTCTTTTTGAAACCGTCACTGCGGACACTCTGCATCAGGGTGAATTCTCCTTTGGAGTCTACTGGAACGATTACGATCTGCTCGCGGGACCGGCGCAGGACTTCGCGCTCCCATCGAACCGTGAGTACCGCGATCTGAGCTATGACCTTTACCGGGTCAGTGGCTCGGTCGGCTACGGAATCACCGACCGGTGGGAGATCACCGCGATGCTGCCGTGGGACCGTCTGGTCTCGAACGGCGGCGACCGCGCTGGTTTCATCAACGGCTGGCTCTACCAGGGCCGCTTCACCGACAGCGGCATGGGTGACGTCCGCCTCGCCACGAAATTCGGCACCGCGCCGATGGCCAACGGCGGCCGCTTCGCATTCTCGGTTTTCACCGATCTCCCGACCGGTGATGACGACGCCGGAATCTCGAACGGCAGCACCAACTTCGGTGTCGGCGCCCACTTCACGGGCGGCATGGGCACCATCAGCGCCAGCTACAAGATGGTTGGCGACCGCAGCGACTCGAACATCGGCGAGGAGGTCGTTCTCCCGAACGAGTTCGCAGTCGACGCAGGCCTGCAGGTTCCGCTGCGCTGGTGGCGCACCACGAACTGGATCAACGAAGTGAACGCGCGCTTCTATACCGGTGGCGATCGCGCCCCCGACGCGCCGATCTTTCTTCTGACGGGTCTCCGTCACTGGTTCGGTAACTCCGGTTGGGCTCTTAGTGCGGGCGCCCGCTGGAACGTCGCGAAGTTCCTCGATAACAACGACGAGTGCCGCCTGACGGAGCTCGACGACTGCGCCCTTTCCGGTCTTGTCGGCCTGACGTTCGCGCCGATGCGTCTCGCAGCCGTTGCACCTCCGCCGCCTCCGCCACCCGTTTACGTGCCGCCGCCAGTTGAGCCGGCCCAGGTTCCGCCTCCGCCGCCTCCTATCGTTCCGCCGGCCATGCCGCGCGAGCTGCGCACCGACGAGATTCACTTCGAGCCAGGCTCGGCGCGTCTGACGAACATCGCAAAAGCGATTCTCGACGACGTCGCACTCCGCATGAAGCAGGAGCCTTCGTCGACCGCGGTCGTCATCGGCTACACCGACAATCGTGAGAACACCGGCGCCAACGCCGATCTCGATCGCCGCCGCGCCGAAGCGGTCCGCGACTACCTCGTGAGCCGCCACGGCATCGACGCCAGCCGTATCGAAGTCGAAGGCCGGAACGGACGCGAGCCGATTGCCGACAACAGCACCGCAGAAGGACGCCTGCGCAACCGTCGCGTCGTCATCCGTCTGATGCTGCCGTAGTTGCACTCACACTCGTAACCACCAAAGGCCCCCGCAATGCGCGGGGGCCTTTTTTTGCTCTCCGGGAGTCATATGAGAACGATCGCAGTCTCTCTCCTCGCAGTCCTGCTCGCCGCCTGCTCCGCTGCACCCCCTCCCCGCACGGTACCGGCGGCGCAGGCATCCCAGCCTCTGCCTCCATCGAACCGGCTGACGCCGGTCGCCTCTCCCCAGCGGACGATTCTGGAGCCGCGCATCCGCGTCGGCCTTCTGAGCGATCAGGCGTCGGTAACCTTTCCGCGGATCGCTGATGGGTATTCGATCGTCTCCGACGGCGGCCCATTCATCATCAGACGCGGCTTCACCATCAGCGCGCCGCTAGCGAATGCGAAGGTGCGTTATTCGGTGCAGATGGCTTCGATCTCGGATGAAGGAAGCGCGAACACGCTCGCCGAGCGGTTGCGCGGCGAGACCGGCCAGCGGGTCGACGTGATCTTCGATCCGGCGACCGGACAGCGCCGCGTGCTCGCCGGCGACTTCGCAGTGAGCGAAGAAGCGACGCCGTTTCGCGGCAGTCTGATCCAGCGAGGCTACGGATCCGACAGCATGGTCGTTCGCCGTCCTTCGAGCGAGCCGTTCGAGAAGCAGCATCGTCTCACCGACGATGAGGGCGACAGCCACACGATCCGCGGCGATTCCGTTCTCATCATGCCACTCGCCGGCGAAGCGATCGCGATCGACGCGAAACCGTATCGCACCGCAGCGCGTGTCTTCATCAATGCGCGCGGATTGCTCAACATCATCAACGAGCTGAACATGGAGGACTATCTCTACGGGGTTGTTCCTGCCGAAATGGGCCCGCGCATTTACGACGAGATCGAGGCGCTCAAGGCGCAGACCGTCGCTGCGCGGACTTACGCGGTGCGCAACTTGGGACAGTTCAAGACAGAGGGGTACGACATCTGTCCGGGCCCCGCGTGTCAGGCGTACAAAGGATTTTCGGGCGAGGAACCGCTGACAAATCAGGCGGTCAACGAGACGCGTGGGTTGATCATGACGTTCGAAGGGAAGCCGATCGATGCGCTCTACACCTCGACGTGCGGTGGTGAGACGAGCGATGTCGCGACGATGTTTCCGGGGCGGAACGAGCCGTATCTCAAGCGCGCGCGCTGCATCGAGTTGGAGATGGTGACGCTGGGAGGACGCGGTGACAGCGGACTTCTCAGCGAGCAGCAGGCGAACGGGCGGATCTTCGCATCGCTCGCCGGCATTCCCGACCAGGGGACGAGCTGGAGCGGCGGCGAGGTCGAGACGGCGACCCTCGCAGCGTTGCGGTTGATCGGCGCGGACATCCCTTCAATCGGCCGTCCGCGGTCGAGCCGCCGCGGCGATGTGCTGCGATATCTCTCCGCGATGATGGGACTCGAGCAGAAAGCACGCTCGACGACTCTGCCCGAGGATCGGCACTACTATTTCCCGCAGAGCGAAGAGCCGGAGAAGGATGCGGCGTATCTAGCCGCGACGTTCTTCATCAAGTTCGGCATGCTGCCGGCGCAGCAGATCGACCGGATCGATCTGGACGCCGCGATCCCCCGCGATGAGCTGTATGCCCTTCTCGGATCGTGGATTCGCGAGCATGCGTCTATGCTCGAAGCGAGCGGGAAAATTCAGTCGGTGTCTGGGCGCACCATCGGTATCAAGGCGGAAGGGAAAGTCACTTCGTTCACTCTGCCCGAGGGCATTCCTGTCTTCCGGCGTCTCGGCGACCGGCTTCAGGAGTACCGCAGCGCGCCTGTGATGATCGGCGATCGCGCATCGATCTATCAGAACGCGCAGAAGCGTCCGGTCGCGGTCGTGGTCCATGCCAGCTACGACGGAGCTGCCTTCGACCGGACGTCGAGCTTCGCGAATTGGACGCGCAGTTATCGCGCCGACGAGCTCGTGACGACGATCAACCGCCGCAATCCGATTCGGGAGCTGAAGGGGATTCGCCCGCTCGTCATCGACGAGTCGCAGCGGATTGCCGAGCTCGAAGTCACGGCAGAAGGAGGGCGGACGTTCGTGCTCAAAGGGCTGCCGGTCCGCTGGTCGCTCAACGTCCCGGACAATCTTTTCGTGTATCAGAAGTCGAAAGATCCCGACGGCGTCGACCGCTACACCTTCTTCGGCAAGGGCTGGGGACACGGAACCGGCATGTGCCAGATCGGCTCCTACGGCATGGCGTTCCGCGGGTTCAAGTACGATCAGATCCTGAAGAACTACTACGCGGGGGTGGAGATCGGGGCGATGGGCGCGGTCGCGGGGTCCGTGGGGCGTTAGGGTCACCGTTGCGTTACGCCATTACACCAACCGCAAACCAAAACCCGGCCACCCCTACGGCTCCGATCCGAAGACGAGCGTCGCGAGCGCTACCGCCACGCGCCGGTCGAGCGTCGAGCTGGGAGAGATCTCGAGCAGATCGAACTGGCCGCTCCCCTCGGGGCGGCGGATGATCGTGCCGACCGGTGCGTCGTGATGGCTGATGCGGATGTTGGTTTCGAAACGGCGTTGAAACTTGCCGGCGACTTTGCGGACGAGTGCGCGTGAGAGTGATTCCTCGACGGCCCACGCGACGCCGCGCACCTCTGGCGGCGCGTCGATGGTCCAGCGGTTCCGTCCGAGTCGGGACAGGACGCTCTTGCGCAGAAGCGCGAGGGTCGTCCCGTCGGCAGTTTGGACGACGTAGCGCATTCCGGTGAACGGAATGCGCCGGCGCTGCGCGATCGTCAGAGACTGGGTCGTCCCTTCGTAAAGCGTGACGCGTATTGGGGGGATCAGCGCGGCGATGACGGCGGAGAATCCGCCACTGAGCGCAACAACCGCCAATGCTGCTCCGAGTCGTTTCTCGGCGAAGAGAAACAGCGCCGCGGCCAGCCCCGCGACAAGGACGATTCCCGCCATGAGAGCGCCGACGACCGGCACGACGCTCGCGAAGCTCCGGTAGCTGAGGATCTCCGCGCCATCCCCATTACGAATCGTCGCGATCGCGCCGGCGCGCACGCCGCTCGTGAACTGATATCGCGTCGCGGACCAGGGGCCGGTGGGTTGTGGCGGCATCTGCTCTGTCAGCGGATCAACGGCTACTTTTTTTTTAGGTCGTCGTGGGCGAACTTGTCGTGCGGCATCGTGTCCATCACGACACGTTCATGATGGGCCGTCGAACTCTGCTCTACGGGCGCCGACGATGCGGGAGCAACCGCTTCCGGCTGCCCATCCGCGCTAGGCTGATCGGATTCAGTGGGCAGTTCCTCGGAGAAGCGGCCGTAACTGTTCCCCATCCGGAGCTTCGCTCCGTGGGTCAGCGGCGCAACGCGGATCCGCTTGCTGTTGACATATGTGCCGTTCGCGCTCGCGAGGTCGTGCAGCACGAAGAAGCCGCGCTCGAACACAATTTCGGCATGGTGCCGCGACACCTTCGGGTCGCGGAGGATGATGTCATTGCCAGGATCGCGTCCGACCGTGAAGGGGCGGTGCGTCTGCAAGCGGTAGCTTTTCTCCGTCCCGTCGAGGCCGACGAAGAAGATTTTCGCCATGTGGACGTCGATTTTAGCGTAACCGCCTAATGGACGCCGGATGACACCCGCGGCCGTTCAATTTCGGTAACAAGCTGGTCAATCGAGACCGGTTTGGTGAGCCAGCACTGAATCCGGCGGTCGAGGCGCTCAGGTGGAGGCGCTGGCTCTCCGGAAATGACGATGACCGACATCCTTTCGACCGACTCCAGGCGCCTTAGCACCTCCCCCCCGTCCATGAGAGGCATGAGCCAGTCGAGGAGGATGACGTCCGGCTTCTCGCCGCCCGTAATCCGCTCCAGAGCCTCCGCTCCATTCGCCGCCAGCTTGACCTCGAACCCTCGCTGGTTGAGTCCGATAGCGTAGAGGCGCCGGACGTCGTAGTCATCCTCGACAACGAGAATTTTCGCTCGGTCCACCCTGCGCGTTTCTGCAGATTCCGTGCGCACCCCTTCAGAGTCCTGAGTGCTGAGTCCTGAGTGCTGAGTTGAGAGACGAGGACTCTTCTCACTCAGGACTCAGGACTCAGCACTCTGCACTCAAGGGACCATGGTATCCTCCGCCAGCCTCGGCCTGCCGCCGGGGAAATCCACCTCACGTAGGGCTGCATGAACGTCAAAAAGCGACTGCTCGACGGCGCGAGGATGACTCGCGCGATCCGCCGCATGGCCATCGAGATCGTCGAGCGTAACCGCGGCATCGAAGATCTCCTCATCATAGGTATCCGCAGCCGCGGAGTACCGATCGGCGAGCGCATCACGCGCGAGATCGAAGCGATGGAGAAGCATGCGGTGCCGTTCGGAATCCTCGACATTACGCTCTACCGCGACGATCTGACGACCATCGCGCCGCAGCCGGTGGTGAAGCCGACGAAGCTCCCCGAGCCGATCGACGACAAGATCGTCGTGCTTGTCGACGACGTTCTCTACACCGGCCGCACCGTCCGTGCCGCGCTCGACGCACTGATCGACTTCGGCCGTCCGAAAGCGGTTCAGCTCGCGGTCCTCATCGACCGCGGTCACCGCGAGCTTCCGATCCATGCCGACGTCATCGGCAAGACGGTCCCGACCGATGCGAACGAAGTCATCAAGGTGAAGCTCGAGGAGACCGACGGAGAGGATGAAGTGCTGCTGATGGAGAAGTAGTTCCGACGATGCGTACGCAGAGCTCCGCACTCCGCTCGAAAGACCTGCTCGGCATCGAGCCTCTCACTCCCGAAGAGATCACGCTGATCCTCGATACCGCCGAGGGGTTCAAGGAAGTCAGCGAACGCCCGGTGAAGAAGGTGCCGGCTCTGCGCGGGCAGCTCGTCATCAACCTGTTCATGGAAGCGTCTACGCGGACGCGCGTCTCGTTCGAGATCGCGGAGAAGCGGCTCTCGGCCGACACGCTCAATTTCGCGGCGTCCGGGTCGTCGGTGGAGAAGGGCGAGACCCTCATCGACACGGCCGAAAATCTGATGGCGATGCATCCCGACATGATCGTTATCCGCCACAAGCATCCGGGCGCGCCGAAGATGCTCGCCGACCGGCTGCCGGCATCGATCATCAATGCCGGCGACGGCGCGCACGAGCATCCGACGCAGGCTCTGCTCGATGCCTTCACGATCCGCGAGCGCCTCGGACGACTGCAGGGCGTCAATGTCTCGATCATCGGCGACATCGCGCATTCGCGTGTTGTCCGTTCGAACATTCATCTGCTGACGAAGATGAAGGCCAACGTCACGCTCGCCTCCCCGCCGAGCCTCATGCCGGCGGAGATCGAGAAGATGGGCGTCCGCGTCGTTCATTCGCTCGACGAAGCGCTCGAGGGAGCCGACGTCGTGATGATGCTCCGCATCCAGCTCGAGCGGCAGGGGAAGCTCAGCCTTCCGTCGCTCCGCGAGTACTACAACACCTTCGGCCTCACGCCCGAGCGGCTGCGCCGCGCGAACGAGGGAGCGCTCGTCATGCATCCCGGTCCGATGAACCGCGGAGTCGAGATCGCCTCCGATGTCGCCGACGGACCGTACTCGGTGATCCTCGAGCAGGTGACCAACGGCGTCGCCGTGCGGATGGCGGTTCTGTACCTCCTCGCGGGAGGGCATCTTGTGGAGTGATCGGATGCGTTCTGCGTTCTGCGTTCTGGAGATCACATGAATCTCCTCATCACCAACGCCCGCGTCGTCGATCCGAGTCAGGACCTCGACGCGAAGCTCGACCTTCTCATCGAAGAGGGTTCGATCACCCGTGTCGACAAGAAACTGAAGGCGAACGTGGAAACGTTCGATGCCGGCGGGCTCGTAGTCGTGCCGGGATTCATCGATCTCCACACGCATCTGCGCGAGCCGGGGCAGGAGCATAAGGAAACCATCGCGAGCGGCACGATGGCTGCCGTTGCGGGCGGCTACACGGCGGTCTGCGCGATGGCGAACACGGTTCCGCCGAATGACGAGCGCGCCGTGACCGAGATGGTGCTCGCCGAGGCCGCGCGTCATGGTGCGTGCCGGGTGTATCCCATCGGTGCGGTGAGCAAGGGGCTGAAAGGCGAGGCCATGGCGGAGCTCGCCGAGCTCCACGCGGCCGGTTGCGTCGCGGTCAGTGACGACGGCAACCCGGTCTACAACGCGCAGCTCATGCGCCGCGCACTCGAGTACTGCTCGATGCTCGGCATTCCCGTCATCGCTCACGAGGAAGATGCAAACCTCAACGAAGGGGGCGTGATGCACGAGGGCTTCTACTCGACGCTCCTCGGCATGGGCGGCATCCCCGCGGCCTCGGAAGAGACGCTCGTCGCGCGCGATGTCATTCTCGCGAAGGCGACCGGCGGGCACCTTCATGTTGCGCATGCGTCGACCGTCGGGGCGATGGACGCGGTGCGGCACGCGCGCCGTTCGGGTGTAAAGGTCACTTGCGAGGTGACGCCGCACCACATCGCGCTGACCGATGAGAGCGTCCAGTCATTCTCGACGTGGCTCAAGATGAATCCGCCGCTCCGGTCAGCCGATCATCGCGACGCGATTCTCGAGGCGATCGCCGACGGCACGGTGGACGCGATCGCAACCGACCATGCGCCGCATCATTTCGATGAAAAAAATGTCGAGTTCGATCTCGCCCCCTTCGGTGTGATCGGGCTCGAGACAGCGTTCGGTGTCTGCTACGAGCGTCTCGTGCGGGCGAAAGTCATCAAGCTGCCGCGCCTCATCGACCTCTTATCATCCGGACCCGCGCGCGTATTCAATCTCCCGGGCGGCACACTTCGTGAGGGAAGCCTCGGCGACATCACGATCCTCGATCTCGATGCGCGCTACGAGGTGACGAACACATTCCGCTCGAAGGCGTCGAATTCGCCGTTCATCGGCGAGACGCTGCATGGACGGGTGGTCGCGACGATCGTCGGCGGAGTGGTCCGCTTCGACGGGCGCGCGGTCGCCGAGCCGGCAAAACGCAGCAGGAAGAAGCCGTGACCGCCGCTTTGTCGAAGCGCATCGTCATCGTCGACGACTCGCCTGCCTACTGCGATCTCTGGTCGAATTTCATGAAGGAGCGCTACTCGGTTCAGGCGAGTGTAGAAACCTACAGCCACCCGTACGATGCCCTCCCGAAGATCGACGACTCGATCGACCTCCTCATCGTCGACCTCGAGATGCCCGGCATGGACGGCAAGAAGTTCGTCGACTACGCGCGCCAGAAAGGCCTTCCGGCCCGCCGGATCGTCGTCACATCCTCGCACTCCGCCGACGAGCTTCACCAGCGCTTCCGCATCGGTGAGACGATCGCCGTCATCAACAAGACTGAGCCGAAGCAGCAGGAAGCGTTCCTGATGATTCTGGATTCGGTGATGAAGAAGTGACGCGTGACGCGTGACGCGTGACGCGTGACGAGTGACGCGTCGGCTCTCACCCACTCGTCACGCGTTACTCGTCACTCGTCACTCCCGTATAATCGCGCACGATGACGGCCCCGAGCCCCACAGCGACACCGGCCCAGCACGCGGTCCCGAGCCTGAACGACCTGCTCGTTTACATGTCGAAGCAGCAGGCGTCGGATCTTCATCTGAAGCCGATGCGGCCGCCGCTGATTCGGGTGCAGGGGAGGCTCGTCGCGGTCGGGACCGAGCCGCTCAAGCCGGCAGATCTCGAGAAGATGCTGCTCCCGATCCTCAACCGGAGCCAGCGGGAGAAGTTCGACACGCTTCAATCGGTCGACTTCGGCTACGGCGTGCCGGGCATCGCGCGGTTTCGCGGAAACATGTACATGCAGCGCGGGACGGTCGGCGCGGTCTTCCGCAGGATTCCAATTCAGATCCTGGGGATCGACGCGCTCGAGCTGCCGGTCGCGGTGCGCGATCTCACACAGATTCCCGACGGTCTGGTTCTCGTGACCGGTCCGACAGGTTCGGGGAAGTCGACGACGCTCGCCGCGATGATCTCGGAGATCTCCGAGCACGAGCCGCTGCATATCGTCACGATCGAAGATCCGATCGAGTTCCTCTTCATGGACCGCGCGGCGGCGATCTCGCAGCGCGAGGTCGGAACCGACACGCCGAGCTTAAAGGAAGCGCTGCGCAACACGATGCGCCAGGATCCCGACGTCGTCATGGTCGGCGAGATGCGCGACCTGGAGACGATGCAAACCGTGCTGACCGCGGCCGAGACAGGGCATCTGGTCTTCTCGACGCTCCACACGAATAACGCGGCCCAGACGATCGATCGCGTCGTCGATGCCTTTCCCGCCGACCAGCACAAACAGATCCGCTCGCAGTTCTCGCTCGTATTGCGCGGCATCATCTCGCTCAAGCTGATCAAGACGCGCGAGGGGAAGATGACCGCGGCGGTGGAAGTGCTGAAGAACTCGCCGCGGATCGCGAAGCTCATCGAGGATGGTCACACGAAAGACATCATCGAGGAGATGGAAGGCTCGGTCGGGCTCTACAGAATGCAGTCGATGAACCAGTCGCTCATCGCGCTGCTCGCGCATCAGAAGATTACCTATCAGGACGCGATGGAGCTCGCGAGCGATCCCGACGATCTCTCGCTGAAGATTCGCAAGCTCTTCCCGCAGATCGAAGAGCGCGTCCGCCAGGGAGGAGACATGGCCCCCAGTTACGCCGATTTCTCGCAGATCACCGAGCTGATGGACATCAAGCGGCTCTACGAAGAGCAGGAAGTGCAGTGGCGCCAGCGGGTCGCCGACAAGGACGAGCAGATCGAGAACCTTCGTCACGAAGCGGAGCTGCTCGGCCAGCAGGCGTCCGAGCAGCAGGGAACTCACACGCAGAAGGACGAGGAGATCGCCCGGATGCGCGGCGACAACGAACGCCTTCGCGCCGACGCGCAGGCGAAGATCAATCAGCTTCAGGAGCGCATCAAGGAGCTCAACCAGAAGCTGATGGGTGGCGCCCCTCCGGCCCGGAAGTAACGAGTGACGACCAAACCCTCAAGACAGCTCGAGACGTTTCCCAACCCGAATCCGGAGCGCGATTACGAGATCTCCTTCGAGGCGCCCGAGTTCACCTGCCTCTGCCCGATGACCGGCCAGCCCGACTTTGCAACGATCCGGATCCGCTACACGCCCGACAAGAAGTGCGTCGAGCTGAAATCGCTGAAGCTCTACCTCTGGTCGTTTCGCGATGAAGGGACATTTCACGAAGCCGTCACCAACCGCATCGCCGGCGATCTGATCTCGGCACTCGATCCGCGGTTCCTCGAAGTCGAAGGCGACTTTTACATCCGCGGCGGCATTCGCACGCGGGTGAAGGTCGAGCATCGGGGTTCCCCAGGGTTATCCTGAGCGAAGCGAAGGATCTTCTGAGAGCACAAGCCATACAGGTGCACGCGCGCGGCTAGTGCTCTCAGAAGATCCTTCGCTTCGCTCAGGATGAGTGGCTGTCAATCCCAGCGTCCCGCCGCAACTTCCACCGCTCATTCACCGACTCCACGAACGGTGAGCGTCCTGACTCGATCCAGTCGGTGAGAATATCGGCGCTGACATCGTCGAGCGCTTCGATGATCGAGAGGCTGGCTGACTCGGCCACGCGCGTCAGCGGCTTGTCGAGATCAGCGACGACGCGGGCTGAGCGCGCGAGCATCCCCGCCAGCTCGGTCTCATAATCCATCGCGAGCATTCTCGATGCGGTGAGGGTCAGAACGATCGCGGCATTCCAGTTGCTCTTTGCCTCGAACCGCGGCGGCACGACAAAGTCGGCGACGCCGATCGACGACGCCAGCGCCGCGATGTGCCGCTCGGTCGCAACCTGAATCGGATCGAGATCGGAGTGAAAGAGAAACGACCATCCCTCCTCGTCGTCCGCGAGGGACAGCGCCAGCGCCTGCTTCGCCGCAGGATCGCTTTCAACCGCGAATGAAGCGAGAAAACGCGGCTCGTACTGCCGCGCGAGCTCCGTCAGTTTCTGAAGTGCCTCGAGATCGGTCGTCGCGGGGTACATCACTGGAACCGCGATGCCCCATTCGATTCCGCGCGCATGCGCGGCCGCGAAGAGAGGCTCGAGCAGTGCGAGATCGAGAGGCCACGCGGCGATCGCAATCGTCGCATCCGCATCCGAATGATCCGGCAGGCTGCCGCGGGACGACACGAGAAGGATTGCGGGCAGGCCGGCCGCTCCTGCCGCGACGAGCGCTTCCTCGCCTCTCCTGAAGACGACCTCGGCGAACTCGCTCGCGTCGATCAGCACCGGCGCGTCGCTCCGCGACCGCCACCCGTTTCGATCCAGCTCCGCGGTCACGTTCTCGGCGACCGTCACTTCCATCCGCCCGGCGGCGGAAGCGCGAAGATCGAGGTAGTCGACCGCGACCGGAGTCCCGCGGCGCACGCCATACGGCGCGACCGCTGTGGCCTGCCAGAAAGGCGGCTCGGGGGCCGCGGAGCGCTTTACGCGGAGCTGCGGCGACTTGCGGTAGAGGATCACGCGCGCATCCGCACGAGATAGGGAGCGACGAGGCTGCGGACGTATTTCGCGAGCATGTCGAACTCGAGATTCACCGGATCGCCAATGTGGGCTCGACCGAGGTTCGTGCGGCGGAGTGTCTCTGGGATCAAGGCCGCGCCGAACGTTACGCCGTCGGGATCGACGATCGTCAGCGACACGCCGTCGACCGCGATCGAGCCCTTGCTGACGACTAGATCCTCGCTCCCCGCCGGAACGCTCCAGCGGAAAACCGCGAACTCGCCCTCTTCCGCGATCGAGACGAGCCTGCCGACTGTGTCGACGTGTCCCTGCACGATGTGGCCTCCAAGGCGATCGCCGAGGGCGAGTGCACGCTCGGTGTTGACGATCGACTCGGGAGCGAGTGCGCCCAGCGTCGTCTTCGACAGCGTCTCGTTCGAGATGTCGGTCAGAAGCGAGCCGTCGCCCTGCGGCAGGACGGTGAGGCAGACGCCGTTGATCGCGAGGCTCTCGCCGCGAGTGAACGGCTCGCCGTCGGGCGTCCGGATCCGAAGACGCGCCCCCCACTCGAGGCGCTCGAGCGACTCGACGATGCCGCTGTGATGAATGATGCCGGTGAACATTTATGTGGGATACGCAGTGATCATCAGATCGCGTCCGACGAACTCGGCGCGATCAAAACGAAAGCGATAGGCATCTGTCAACCGGCTGACCGCTTCCCCGGAGAAAATCGAGGGCGCGTCGCTGCCCCCGACGATCATCGGCGCGACGAAGAGGATCATCTTCTGCCACAGTCCTCTCCGGATCAGTTCGGAGTGGACGGCAGCCCCTCCTTCGGCGATGACCGAGGTGATGCCGCGCGCATGCAGCTCGGAAAGAACCTGCTGGATGTCGACGCGCCCTTCGATTGGAACGACTTCAACATTGGCGCGCGGCTCGACGAGACGCGACGCGGTGAATACGATCGTGCGACCGCCGTCCGCGAAGATCTGTGCGTGGGGAGGAACCTCGCCATCGCCGTCGAGAACGACGCGCGTCCATCCTGCCAGAGAGCTCCCGAGGCCGAGGCGCCGAGTGAGTCGTGGATTGTCGGCGCGGATCGTTCCGCTTCCGGCCAGGATCGCGTCGTACTCTTCGCGCAGCGCGAGACTCTTCTCGCGCGCTTCTTCGGAGGTAATCCACTGGCTGTCGCGCGTCACGGTAGCGAGTTTTCCGTCGAGCGTGATCGCCGCCTTCATCAACACGAACGGAAGCTTCTGTGACATCGACCAGATGAACGTCTCGTTGAGGCGCCGCGCTTCGAGTTCGCAGACGCCAGTCTCGACCTCGATGCCGGCCGCGCGCAGCTTGTCGATGCCGCGGCCATTGACGTCTTCGTTCGGATCGGTCATCGCGATCACCACGCGCGCAAGTCCGGCGGCAATGACGGCTTCGGCGCACGGCGGCGTCCTTCCGTGATGCGCGCAGGGCTCGAGCGTCACGAACATCGTCGCCCCACGAGCATCGCCCGCGGATCGAAGCGCCTCGATCTCCGCATGCGGCTCACCGGCGCGGAGGTGAAACCCCTCGCCGATGACCGCCCCGTCGCGAACGATGACGCAGCCGACCATCGGATTCGGACTCACCGAGTATCGCCCACGCTCCGCGAGCTCGAGCGCCGCGCGCATCTTCTGGTCGTCGGACACGGAGGGATTCTATGGGACTCTGAGTGCTGAGTGCTGAGTGCTGAGGACTGAGTGCTGAGGACTGAGGACTGAGGACTGAGGACTGGGTCATTCCGAGCGCGAGCGAGGAATCTGGGTGTGTCGAACGATCAACCACCGCCCGGACTCCTCGCCGGCTACGCGGCTCGGAATGACTCAGTTACATTCCTCAGCACTCAGTCCTAAAAAAAAGGGCCGCGTTTCCGCGGCCCTTTTCGAATCATGATCGCGCGCGTTATGGAACGCGCAGATAGCGGTAGCTCGAGAGGCCTGCGCCGCCGCGGCCCGGGCTCGTCACGTACATCCGGACGCGCTGGCCGCTGCGGAGGCGTTCGACTGCGGATCGGAACTCAGCAACGGTGCTGATCTTCTGCCCCTGGACTTCGCTGATCACGTCGCCTTCGTTGACGTTCGCCTCGCCTGCGGCGGAGACGTTCTTCACGCTGGTAACGACGACGCCACGGAGATCGTCGGGTGTGCCGTACATCTGGCGTCGCTGCGGCGTCAGTTCTTCGACTGACATGCCGAGGCGGTTGCGCACCGGCTCTTCGACGGACGCGTCGTCTTCGACCGCGGCCTCATTTCCGGCGGGACGTTGCGCGGTCTTGGCGGTCACAGTTCGGCGGTCGCTGTTGCGGATGACCGTAACCTTCACGTTCGTGCCGACCGGGAGGTACGAGATGTAGTCGATGAGCTCGCGATTGTTGTTGATTGCGCGTCCGTCGATCTCGACAATCACGTCGCCGTGCTGCAGGCCCGCCTTATCCGCCGGCTTGCCGGGCTCGATCGATTGGACGACCGCGCCGCGTGTCGTTGCCGGCAGCTCGAACGCTTCGCGAACTTCGTCGGTGACTTCCTGGATCGTCATACCGAGGTAGCCGCGCGTGACACGACCTTCCTTGAGCTGCGGAAGAAGGCGCTTCGCGGTGTTGATCGGAGTCGCGAAGCCGAGGCCCTGCGCCATGCCGCCGCGGATCGCGGTGTTGATGCCGATGACCTCGCCGTTGATGTTCAGGAGCGGGCCGCCGGAGTTGCCCAGGTTGATCGCAGCGTCGGTCTGAATGAAGTTCTCGAACGAGCGGCTCTCGCTGCCCAGGCCGAGGGTGCGTCCCTTGGCCGAGATGACGCCGACCGTCAGGGTGTTCTCGAGCTCGAACGGATTGCCGACCGCGATCGCCCAGTCACCCTTGCGGATGCGGTCTGAATCGCCGAGCGGAATCGTCGGGAGCTTGTCCTGGATGTCGATCTTGATCAGCGCGATGTCGGTGGCCGGATCGCGGCCGACGACTTTCGCCGTGACCGTGCGTCCGCCGTTGCCGTTCTCATCGCCGCCGACGTGAACATCGACGCGCGAAGCCCCTTCGACGACGTGATTGTTGGTGAGGATGTAGCCGTCGGGCGAGATCACGAATCCCGATCCGCCGCTGAGCTGGCGCCGCTCATCGTCCTCGGTGCCGGGAGCAGTGTTGCCGCGCCGGCGATGCGGATCATTCGGGTCAGGGAAGAAGAACTCGAACCCATCGACCGGGCTGCGCCGGCTATCGCTGTTCTTGACGATCTCGGTCGTCCGGATCGAGACGACCGCGGGAGCGATGCGGGCAGCGACGTCCGCGAAGGACGGGATGGTGACCGAAGTCACCGGCCCCTGCGCCGTCTGGATCGGCGCCGACTGCGCGATGGTCTGCGGCATCAGTCCGAGGTCGGCAGTGATGAGAACTCCGAAGGAAACCGACGCGATGACGATCGCGATCGTCGAGACGATGCGTTTTGTGGGGTGAGTCATACCTGTTCTTGATTCCTCCTGGTGGGGATACAGCTCCATTGTGGACCCGCGGGTACCGCGAGTGCCACTATCTGACGCCGCCGAGCGGGGTCAGGTTTCGGTCAGCCTATACGGTTTACGAACGATGTGACAGTTTGTTGAAGGCGTCGCCCCAAATGAAAAAGCCCCGCTCGCGCAGGGCCTCGAGAACGACGGAAATGCGATCGTTCAGGCTACTCGTTTGCGTCCGACGACCAGGCGGTAGATGAACAGCAGCACCATCGCGCCGATGATCGATCCGATCCAGCCGGCGGCCTGCTTGTCACTGCCCATCAGCTGCTGTGCGAGGAAGCCTCCGACAAACGAGCCGGCGATGCCGAGGAGAATGGTGACGATCCAGCCACCCGGGTCGCGTCCCGGCATGAGGAACTTGGCGATGATTCCCACGATCGCACCGAAAATTATCCAACCAATGAATGAAGTCATCTTTCCTCCAAGTTGCGGCGCGCGCAACGCACGCCTGGATCGTGGCTGAGCAACAGAAGTGCCAGAAGAGGCTGGTGGCGCGTCGCATTCCTCTTTTCTCGCTTGATGCATTAGCCTTCGCCCCCTGATGAGAAAGAGACGCATTGGTATTCTGACGGGCGGCGGCGACTGCCCGGGACTCAACGCAGTCATCCGCGCAGCGGTGCGGACGGCAAACAACGACCACGACTACGAGGTCCTCGGCATCCAGCTCGGATTCGAAGGCCTCATGACCGGCGCGATGGTCGAGCTGACACCGGAACTAACGCGCGGCATCCTCCCCAAAGGCGGCACACTCCTCCGCACGACCAATCGCGGCAATCCGTTCGAGTATGCCGGCGCGGATGGTAAGAAAGAGGACCGCTCGAAGGTCGTGCTCGAGACTGTCGCGCGCCTCGGCATCGACGGCATCATTGCGATCGGAGGCGATGGAACGCTGAAGATCGCGCAACGGCTCTACGAGCTCGGCGTGCCGATGGTTGCTGTCCCGAAAACGATCGACAACGATCTCGCGGCGACCGACTACACGTTCGGATTCATGACCGCGGTCGCCGTAGCAACCGACGCCGTCGATCGCCTGCACACGACTGCCGAAAGCCACGATCGAGTCATGGTGCTCGAGGTGATGGGACGCAACGCCGGTTGGATCGCGCTCTACTCCGGACTCGCCGGCGGCGCCGACATCATCCTTGTTCCCGAAATCCCTTACCGCACCGAAGAGATCGTGAAGACGATCCGCGAACGGCAGCGGGAAGGAGCGATGTTCGACATCGTCGTCGTCGCCGAAGGAGCAAAGCGCGAAGGGGGAGAAGAGAGCTACCTCGACAAATCGACGAGGCGCCTCGGTGGCATCGCATATCAAGTCGCCGCCGACATCTCACAGCACATCGATCTCGAGGTCCGGGTCACGGTCCTCGGCCACATTCAGCGCGGCGGCTCGCCGATCGCATTCGACCGCATCCTCGCGAGCCGCTTCGGCAAGGAGGCGGCGGACCTCGCTGCACGCGGTGAGTTCGGAAGAATGGTCGCGCTCCGAGGGGAAAACATCGTCTCGGTCCCGATCCGCGACGCTATATCGAATCCCAAACTCGTCGACACGCAATCCCAGTTGGTCAAGACTGCCCTCAGCCTCGGTGTTTCCTTCGGCGACGGAAGGTAGCCCTCGTCACGCGTCTTCCACTTTGTCCTCAGTCCTCAGTCCTCAGTCCTGATCTCGTACAATGCGCGAACTCAAATGCAGGAGACTCACGAATGACAAATCTAGTCGACTACCGCGTCGAAAAAGGCGTTGCGATCTTCGAGCTGAACGATCCGCCCGCCAACACATATACCTATGAAATGAACCGGGAGCTCGACACGTGCATCCTGAATGCGCGCATGGACGACGACGTCCACGTGATCGTGCTCCGCGGCGCCGGAGACAAGTTTTTCTCCGCCGGCGCGAACATCAAGATGCTCTCGGAGGTCACACCGCAGTTCAAGTACTACTTCTGCCTGCAGGCCAACGAGATGCTGCAGCGCTTCGAGCACACGCCGAAGCTCGTGATCGCGGCGCTCAACGGACATACCGTTGGGGGCGGCCTCGAGATCGCGATGGCAGCCGACATCCGCATCGCGCAGAAGGGAGCCGGCAAGATGGGCCTTCCCGAGGTCTCGCTCGGCGTCCTTCCGGGAACCGGCGGCACACAGCGCCTGTCCCGCATCGTCGGCAAGTCGAAGTCGATCCAGTTGATGGTCGAAGGCGGCCTCTTCGAGTTCGAACAGGCGCTCGAATGGGGCATCCTCAACTACCTCTGGCCGGCTGAAGAGAACGGCACGAAGTGGTGGGACCGCGTGATGCAGTACGCCTGGAGCTTCTGCCCCCCGAACAAGGCGGCGCGCGCCGTTGGCCGTATCAAGCGCGCGGTGCAGACCGGATGGGAACTCCCGCTCGATACGGCTCTCGCGCTCGAGCGCGAATTGCAGCAGCAGCTCTTCCAGAGCGAGGACGCGAAGGAAGGCCTCGGCGCATACAACGCGAAGAGGAAGCCGGCGTTTAAGGGGAAATAGGAATCTCGTCATCCTGAGCGAAGCGAAGGATCTTCTGATGTAGGGACGACGCACGTGGCTGCGTCCTCCCAGGTGCTATCAGAAGATCCTTCGCTTCGCTCAGGATGGAAGCACCGACATACACTACGCCATGCGCTACCGATCCCTCCACGGCACAGATCTCAAACTTTCCGAGCTTGGCTTCGGCACGTGGACGGTGACGACCGGGTGGTGGGGGATCTACAGCGATGCCGAGGCGCAGCGGATCATGCGCAGCGCGATCGCGCGCGGTATCAATTACATCGACACGGCTGATGCCTACGGAAATGGCCGCGGCGAGACCGTGCTTGCGCCGATCCTCCGGGATCACAAGGACCTCATCGTCGGGACGAAGTTCGGCTACGACTTTTACAACAACCCCGAGCGGCCGCGCGGACAGCGCGAGTTGCCGCAGGACATGTCGCCGAAGTTCATCCGCTTCGCGCTCGAGAAATCGCTCGAGCGGCTCGGAACCGATCATGTCGCGATCTACCAGCCACACAATCCCCGCATCGACGTTCTGATGCAGGACGAGCATTGGGAAACGCTCGAGGCCCTGAAGAAGGAAGGGAAGATCCTCGCGTACGGTCCCTCCCTCGGCCCCGCAATCGGCTGGCGCGACGAGGGCATCTACGCGAACGCCGAACGCCTCGCGCCGCTCACGCAGATGATCTACAACGCGCTCGAGCAGGATCCGGGACGCGAGTTCATCCTCGCAGCGGAAAAAGCGCAGCGCGGTGAGACCTACGCGGGGCTGGACGACGCAAAGAAGTCAGAGACCAACAAGCGGACGTGCGAGCCGACAGCTCATTTCGATTCGACGTTCCGCGCGTGGAAGACGCCGGCGCTCGCAAAGGGTGGCCCGCAGTTCCTCATCCGCGTGACGCACTCGTCGGGCATGCTGGAAGGGAAGTACACGATCGACACAAAGTTCGACGAAACGGATCACCGCTCGCACCGGCCGCGAGCGTGGCTCGTCGAAGGGCTGCAGAAAGTCGAACGCCTCGAGGTCCTTCGCCGCAAGCGTGGCGTGAGTCTCTCCCAGCTCGCACTGATGTGGCTCTACGCGCATCCGTCGATCATCTCGGCGCTGCCCAACATCTACGACGAGCAGCAGATCGATGATTTCGCAGCAGCGTCGGAGGTTCTGCCGCTCGACGACGCGGAGATGGAAGAGATTCATCAGCACTACCTGCGCAACTTCGACATCACGCCCTACGTCGAAGAGGCCGCCACCGCGCGTGCGTAGACCCGTTGCGGTCTTCGTCCTTCTCACAATCACGCTGATCGTTGCCGCGCTGTCGGTCGGAAGTGTCCGGCTCGACAGCGCGACCTCAGACGAGCCGGCGTACATCGCCGCCGGCATGATCAAGCTGCTCCACGGCCGGCTCGATTTCTTCCGCGATCAACCGCCGCTGATGAACTCGATCACGGCCGTGCCGCTCGCCATCGCCGGGTATCGGATCGCTCCCGGCTGGCGCGTCGGCGACAACCACTGGAGCGTGGGAAAGAAATTTCTCTACGCCGAAGGGCACAACTGGCGGCGGATTCTCTTTCTGGCGAGGTTACCGTCAATCGCGCTCTTTCTCGTGCTCTGCGTTGCGGTCTATCTGTTCGTGGCGCATCACAGCGGCAGCCGCGCCGCGGGTGTCGCCGCCACGCTCCTTACCGGCTTCTGTCCCAACCTGATGGCTCACGGACGGCTCGCGACGGTGGATATCGCGCTCGCGTTCTTCTCATTCGCGGCGGCTGCGCTTTTCCTCCGGTTGATCGAGAAGCCGACCGTGCCTGTCGCCATTGGAGCGGGAGTCTTTGCAGCCGCGGCTGCGCTGTCGAAAACATCGGGGAACATCCTCGCGCCGTTCTTCGCGGTCGTCCTGCTCGTCGTTCTGCTGAGACGGCGCGCCGCGAAGCCGGGAAGGATCGTGATGATGGCCGGCGTCGCGCTGCTCTCCGCTGTCGCCGTTCTCTATGCAGTGGTTCTCGGACTCGGAAGCGACGCCTACTTCGCGGCGAGTTTCCCCGGAGTGCCGCGCCTCGCTGTCCCGTTCGCCGAATACGCGGCGAATCTCCGAGCGATCAGTGGCTGGTACACCCAAGGACACGACAAGCCGCAGTTCCTCCTTGGCGAATTCTCGACGCGTGGCTGGCCGTGGTACTACCCCGTCGCGCTCTTTTTCAAGACGACGATCCCGGCACTTTTGATCATCCTGTTCGCGGCTGCGCTCGCGCTGCGACGCCGCTCGCTCAGTTTCGCGGCGGGCATGATTGGTCTCTTCGCGGTCATGTTTCTTGCCGTCGCCGCGAAAGGCGAGCTCGCCCTCGGCATCCGCTACGTTCTCGTCATCTACCCGTTCGTCTACGCGGCTGCCGCGATCACGCTCTCGACGCTCCGCTCGCGCGCCGCGGTCGCGATCGTCGCCGCACTGCTCGGATGGCACGTACTGGAGAATCTCGCGGCGTATCCCGGCTACATCAGTTACTTCAACGAGAGCATCGGCGATCAACGCAATGCGGACCGCTTTCTCATCGATTCGAATCTCGATTGGGGACAGGATCTCAACCGCCTCAACCTCTGGTGCCGCGAGAACGGTGTGCGAGAGATCGCGGTCCACTACTTCGGCGGAGGCGCACCGCAGTTCGAGCTCGATGCGAAGGTGATCGGCGGATACGGCGCCGGCGGCCGTCCTCTGCCGAAAGGGTGGTTCGCGCTCAGCCGCCACCTCTATCGCGTCAGCTTCTCGCCTTCGGTTTCGCGAGAAAGCTACGACGCCTATCTCGCGCGCTCGCATGCACAGTACGTAGAGACTGTGGGCGGCTCGATCTACGTCTATCGCGTGCCGTGAGCGGTTGCTCGCTCCGCGCCCCCGCGCACGCTTGTACAAGCGGTCCCGCCATTCCCGCACGAGAATGGAGTCATGAACGATTTTCATTCGAGGCTCGAGGAGAACGAGCTGCTGTTTCTCCGCGGACACCGCTCGGCGGTTTACGACCTGGGGTTCGGCAGTCTCTACATTTCGAGCGACGCGAAGCCGCTCACGTGGAACTTTGCCGGCGCGCTTCGAGCTGGTGCGGATTCGCAGGACTCGACGATTGATCGGACCGTCGCATTCTTCACCGACTGGAATCGGACTCCGTGCTTGAAGGTGACACCGGCGAGCGAGCCGGAGGGTTGGGAGGCCGCATTGACACGTCGCGGGTGGGCGCCGCGCGTCCGCCTCAATCACATGGTCCTGAACCGCGTGGAAAGCACGACCAATCCGGACGTTCATGTCCGGCTTTGCAGTACGGACGAGGACCTCCGCGCGTTTTCCCGAACGCAATGCGAAGGATTCGGCGTACCGGAATGGATTGAGTGGGTTCACAAGATCAACGTCATCAACTCGCGGCGTGACGATCAAAGGTTCTACATCGCCGAGCTCGAGTCGCGTTTCGTCGGCGTCTCCCTTCTCGTTTCTGCTCATCGCGTAGGTGGTCTCTACGCCGTTGCGACGGATCCCGAAGCGCGGGGTCGCGGCGTCGCGCGCGCGCTCATCGCGTGTGCGGCGGCTGACTCCGGGAAGCTCGGGAACGAGATTCTCTGTCTCAACACCGTCGCTGGAGGAGCGGCGGAAACGGTCTTCCGGGGAGCGGGCTTTGTCGATGTGTTCGAATCGCGCTTCTACGTTCCGGCGCAGTAGTCCGTGTCACGGTTTCGATTCCCGCCATCGGGAAGGCGGCTGACCGAAGGTTCGGGCGAACGAACGGGTGAAGTGGCTGTGATCGCAGAAGCCGAGATCGAGCGCGAGGCGAGTCAGATCGCTCTCACCCTGGGCCAGCCGCGAAAGCGCCGCACGGACGCGCAGAGTCCGCTGATAGCCGTGGAGCGAGTGGCCCGTCCCGCGCCGGAAGATCCGGCTCAAGTGGTACTGCGAAGCCCCGACAGTCGCGGCGAGATCGCGAAGCGAGAGATTGTCTGTGAAGCGGGCGGCCAGAAGTTCCTGGCTTCGCCGCACGAGCAGCCGGTGCCGGCGCGACATGGAGGGGAGCGGCTCGTGCGCGTAGATCTCCTCGAGGATCAGTCTCACGGACTCGTCGGCCTCGAGGAGCGAAGTCTCAGATCGCCTGGCGAGCGACCAGAGTCGATGCTGAACCAGGAAGATCCGGCTGGTCACGGCCGCGACAGCGCGCTTCTGGATTCGAGGAGCGTACTGGTCTCGAAGCTCTTCTGAGATGGTGAGCACCGTGCACGCGTCGCCGCCGCGCGGATGACGGATGCGATACGGCAATCCAGGCGGATGGAGCCACACTTCATTCGGCGTGAGCAATGTCTCGTCGCCGCGCGAGGTTGCCACGAAAACACCGCTGCGAACAAAGACGATCTCGCAGCTCGACTTGACCTCGTCGCGCTGCGGCGAGTCTTGACCGTCGCACGTCCAGTTAGAGATCGAGTAATCATCAGCCTTCAACAGTTCGCGAAGCTCGCTCACGGCAATCGCTCCACACGGAAGATGAGGATCGAGTAGCCGGCGCGTCCGACAAGCTTCGCCTCAGTTCGCTCGACGAAGCCCTCCCAGTAGCGGCGCTGGTCCGCAGCGAAGAGAACTCCGAGGTAGTCGATCGTGCTCACCGCGAGATAGCCGGGGACGACAGGAAGTCGCGCGGGGCGGAGGTTGTGGTAGCGGATTCCGTAGTAGGCGGGATCGGCGTTGCCAAAGTAGACGAGGTTGACCGGTTCGCGGACCTCATGCGCGCGAAGCCATTCGCCGAGACGCTTCAGATCCTGCCCCCAGTCGAAGTTCGAATCCGTAACGACGCGATATCCCTCGAGCGGGCCGCCGCCCAGCTCGTTGACGTACGAAAGATGATGCCCGATGAGTGACGCGGGGCGGGGGAGGAAGACGACATTTGCCGACACCGCGAGGATCAGTCCCGCGACGATTGCGAGCTTCTTCTTCGCGGCAATGTACGGCCCGAGCGAACCGCAGAGGACGTAGACGAATGGAAAAATCGGGAGGATGTGGCGATGGCCGATGTTCATCCGCGACCAGATGGCGAAGCCGAGGTAGATCACGATGGGCGCAAGGATGAAAACGCGGGCTTCGGTTCGCCATCCGATCGCGAGTCCTGCGGCGATGGCGAGCAGCGTGATGACCGGCAGCTTGTAGATTGTCGTCCAGAAGAAGTAGTCGCGAAAACCGGCGAATGAAAACCGGCCGTTGATGAATGACGGGCGGCCGATCGAGGTCGCGGCGGTCACCGCGAATCCGTGGAGGTAGGTCTCAGGAAGCAGGTTCACACGATCGGCGAAGACGACTGCGCGCTCGAGTGCGCTCAGCGGGGCGTCGGTGCGCAAGCGATCGACATCCTCCTGCCGGATGCCGGATGGGAATGCTTCGAGCGCCGCTCGGCGGGCGGCACGGTCGTGGATGGCCGACCCGACATCGACCCGATCGCCGGCGCGGAAACCGTAGGCGATCCAGATTGCACCGATCGCTGTGATGACGGCGAGCGCAGCGAGGGCCGCGGCGCGTGCGATGCGCTCGCGCGACAAGAGCACGATCGCAATCACAATCGGAATGAGCAGGACCGCCGAGAACTTGCTGAGCAGCGCGAGGGCGAAGCTGATCGCGAACAGAATCGATTCACGCCGCCGCCCGCCACGGATCGCACGCCAGAAAAAATACGCTGTCGCCGTCATGAAAAGCGTGACGCCTGCGTCGGTCGTGACCAATGCGGCATGGGCGATGAAGTTCGGGTCGAACGCGAACAGCATCAACGACACCACACCGCCAGCCGCCCCCCAGAGCTCGCGCGACCAGACAAAGATCAGCGCGCCAAGGAGGACGCCGAGGAGAACCATCATCGCCCGTGCGCGAAAGAAGAGGCGGCCGGTGCGATTGATGAAGTCAGCCTGACCAAAGCTCGCGGTCGGGACGAATCCGTCATTCGTCCCCCCGTTCTCCCGGGCGAGCGCCTCATCGGTCACGCCGAAGAAGAAGATCCTGCCAAAGCGCCATTGCGGTGCGTTGTCGGTCGCTGCGTGCCCCCACGCCTCGCGCATTCGCGTGTGCGCATCCGATGCGCGAACTGGATCGGGAAAGAGCGGGGTCGCGATGAGCGGCAGGGCCGCGATCGCCTTCAGCAGCGGAGGGTGCTCGCGGTTGAGCCGGAAATCGCCCGTCGCGAGATACGACCGCCCCGCTGCCAGGTGCGTCAGTTCATCCGAAGTCGGCGAGTTTCCCGCCGCCCCCACGAGCGCGAGTGCGGCAAAGACCGCAAGGATCGCGGCGGGAAGCATGCCGGAGCGCATCACGTCAGTAAGGTAAACGAAAAGGGGAAGGGGTGGGGCGGGGGCGGGAGGGCGGGTGGCGGGAAATGCGAAATGCGAAATGCAAAAAGGGGAGACGGGGAATGTTGAATGGTGAATGGTGAATGTTGAATGTTGAAAGCTGCAATCGCTTCACGCTGACCGACAAAGAGATTGAGGTTCGAGGTTCGAGGTTCGAATTGAGAATGAAGAATTCTCAATTCACAATTCTCACCTCGAACCTCTTCCTTCAATCCCTTTGACCCGTCACAGCATCGCTTCCCTGCGGGGGATCCTTCGCTTCGCTTCTAATGAACCGACTCTTGCGATCAGTGGCAACAGGGGACGGAAAGCCGCCGGCTTGAGAGCCGGCGCCACATCGCTCGCGAATGCTGAATACCAGGCATGCCGGATGCGGCAGAACT
>JAENWF010000141.1 GCA_016650215.1 Thermoanaerobaculia bacterium | reverse complement strand
TGCTGCTCGGCACGGTCTACGACCCGTCCGATGGAACCGGAATCCTCAACGGCGAGCATCTCGTCCGCGAGGCGCGATGGCTCGAGGAGCTCAACCATTCGATCCGCAGAATGACGGCGGAAGACGATCGCCTCGCGCTGATCGACATTCACCGCCACTTTCTCGGACACGGGCTCACCGTGCCGGAGCGCGATCGCTGGTACTGGAGCGGATCGATCATCGAGCCGAATGCCAGAGGGGCGTCCGAAGTGCGCCGCCTCTGGCTCGAATCGGTTGGATGGTGATTACTTGCGCTTCTTCGATCCGCCGGTCGCCCGCAACGATTGCGTCGACCTTCACATTCTTCATCTTCGTCGGCATGAACTTCTGCGCGATACTCTGCAGTTTCCAGATGTCTCCGAGGCGAGAATGCGCGTCGCATACCAATGCAGGCTGATTCTTCGATTCTCCATCCGCGCGTCCGCGAGGCGCTCGAGTCACTGCAGATCCGATTCGACGCGCTGCCGTGCGATCCGTCATTCGCTGATACGGCGGAGTTCTGCGCGCGTTACGGTTTCGCGACGGGCGAGGTCTGCAACACGATCCTCGTCGTCGTGAAGAAAGAGCCGCGGGAGTACGTCGGATGTCTCGTCCGCTCCGACACGAAGCTCGACGTAAATCACCGCGTTGCAGATGCGGTCGCGTTCAAGCGGCTGTCATTTGCGTCGGGTGAAGAGACCGCGGCGCTTTCAGGAATGGAGATCGGCGGCGTGACACTCGTCGGACTGCCCGCGATGATGCCGCTCCTGATCGACGAGCGGGTCTTCGACTCCCCCACCGTGATCCTCGGCGGCGGAAACCGGACGAGCAAGATCCGGCTCGCGCCGGCGGAATTGATGAAGCTGCCTGGGGTGCGGGTCGCGGCGATCGCCGTCCTGCGCTGAGCTACTCGTCTTCGCCTTCGACGCAGTCACATGGCGTGATCAGTTTCCAGATCGCCACCTCGAGCTCGTGAATCGAGTCGGCGGCAGGATTGCCGGAGCGCCGCATCGCGGTGCGGCGTGTCCACTGCCGCAGCGTTTCGTTGTGATAGCAGGGCCCGCAGAGCGCGAGCTGGTTGTCGAGCACCGCCGAGGGGGCAACGCCGCAGCGGGCGCAGAGTCCTGAGCTGGTTTCGGGTCGTTCGATCGTCGCTTCGTTCATTTCCGCCATGTCGTTCGCAGGTGTTTCCAAACTACGCCGAACAGAGCGGATTCGAAGTGGCAAACGTGCCACAGAACTGTGAATGGGAAGCGATAAACATGAGACGGTTGTAACCGAGCGTTTCGCTGAGTTGGGTTGGGAGGGACGAAAAGCCGCCGGCTTGGGAGCCGGCGCCACATCGCTCGCGAATGCGGCCATGAGCCATGCATGACGTGGCGCCGGCTTCAGCCGGCGGTCTTTCGTCCCCCTGTATGATCGCGCCATGAGCGACATCAAATCGTTGCGGATCACATCGGGAAAGGGCTTCTCGCTCAAGGACTGGGATCCCGATGACGCATCCCTGGCGCCTGCGGGAAAAGCGAAGACGTCGGAAGAAGCGGATGCGCTGGCTCTGCGGATCGGCGAACTGCAGGAGCTTCTTTACGCAGAGCACAAGCAGAAGGTGCTCATCGTTCTTCAGGGCATGGACACCTCCGGGAAGGACGGCACGGTTCGGAACGTGATGAGCGGCGTGAATCCGCAGAGCGTGCGCGGTGTGTCGTTCAAGAAGCCGACTGAAGACGAGCTCGCTCATGACTATCTCTGGCGGGTCCACGCGAACGTCCCCGGCGCAGGCGAGATCGCCATCTTCAACCGGAGCCACTACGAGGACGTGCTGGTCGTCCGCGTGCACAGTCTCGTACCGGAAGCGGTCTGGCGGAAGCGCTACGATCAGATCAACGACTTCGAGCGGATGCTCACCGAGACCGGTACGATCCTGCTGAAGTTCTTCCTTCACATCAGCAAGGACGAGCAGCGCGAACGCCTGCAGGCGCGCATCGACGACAAAACCAAGCGCTGGAAGTTCCAGCACGGCGACATCGAAGAGCGAAAACTGTGGGACGACTACCAGCGCGCCTACGATGAAGCGATCGAGAAGACCGCGACGAAGAACGCGCCATGGTTCATCGTCCCCGCGAACCGCAAGTGGTACCGCAACTGGGTCGTCGGCACCGCGATCGTCGAAGCGCTCGAGAAACTGAAGATGAAGTTCCCCGAGCCTGATCTTTCCGGCGTGAAGATCGTGTGAGCCGGAACTCCCCATGTCGACGCACTCTTCATGAAGCTTCGAGTTGCGGGCGATGAATAACGCTCACGCACTACCCCTCGAGCAGGTTCTCGCGGAACTGCACATCGATCCGGCCACGGGATTGAGCGATGTCGACGTTGCCCAGCGGCGCCGGCAGTGGGGACACAACGTGCTCCCGCACGCCAGACCTCGATCGCTCGTGCGCATGCTGCTCGAACAGTTTCTGAACATGATCGTCCTGCTCCTGGCCGGCGCGGCCGCGATCGCGTGGGCGACAGGCGACACACTGGAAGCTGTCGCGATTCTCGTGGTCCTCCTGCTGAACGCGGCGATCGGATTCGGCATGGAGTGGCAGGCCGGCCGCGCGCTCGCGGCATTGCGCAAACAGACTCGGATGACGGCGCAGGTTCGGCGCAGCGGTGTCGTCGTCAAAATATCTGCTGAAGACGTGGTTCCCGGCGACATCGTTCTTCTCAGTGCCGGTGATCGCGTCCCCGCTGATCTTCGCGTCATCGAAGCAGCGGCGCTGCGCGCGGAAGAGTCGCCACTGACGGGCGAAAGCAATCCCGTTTCGAAATCGGTAGACCCGGTGGCGCAGGGAGCCCTGATCGCCGAGCGCGCCTCGATGCTCTTTCTCGGAACTGTCGTCGTCGCCGGGCGGGCGGTGGCGGCGGTTGTCGATACTGGTGAGCGGACCGAGCTGGGGAAAATCGGACGGCTGGTGCTCGACGCCCCGGAGGAACGCACTCCACTTCAGGACAAACTCGACGCGCTCGGAAAACGCCTCGCGGTGGTCGTTCTCGTGATCGCCGTCGTCGTCATTGTCGCCGGGGTGATGCGCGGCGACGAGCTGTGGATGATGCTCGAGGTCGGAATCACGCTCGCCGTCGCCGCCGTGCCCGAGGCGTTGCCGGCGGTGACGACATTCATCCTCGCATTCGGTGTCCTGCGGATGGCGCGGCAGAAGGCCATCGTCCGGCGCCTCACCGCTGTGGAAACCCTCGGCAGCACGACCGTGATCTGTTCCGACAAGACCGGCACGCTGACGATGAACCGGATGACGGTCCAGGAGTATCGGCTGCCTGACCCCGCCCGGCAGCAACTTCTCGTCGAGGTGAGCGTGTTGTGCAACGACGCCACAGCGAAGTCGGGCGATCCCACTGAGATTGCGCTGATCCAGCCCGCGATTCAACACGGCATCGATGTCGACGCACTCCGCCGTGACAACCCGCGCGTGGCAGAGCATCCTTTCGATTCAGGCACGAAGCGAATGATCACGATTCACCGCACGCCTGCCGGCGATTTTCTATGGGCGTTGAAGGGTGCGACCCGAGTGGTGCTCGACGCCTGCGACGTTCCGCCGGAAAAGCGCCCGCAGTTCGACGCGATGAACGACGACCTGGCTGGTAAAGGGCTTCGCGTGCTCGCGATTGCGCACAAGCGCACGCGCGACGTTTCCGGAGATCCCGACCACGGATTCACATTCCTCGGATTCGTCGGCATGCTCGATCCTCCCCGGCCCGGCGTACTGGAGGCGGTGGCCGCTGCGCGAGGAGCCGGGATCCGTCTGATCATGCTCACCGGTGATCAGGCAGAGACGGCGCGCTCCATCGCGGGTCAGCTTCGGTTGACCGACGGAGAGCCGCGCGTCAAACATGCGAGCGAGCTGGCCGGCGCAGACCCGCGTGCGATCGTGGCAGAGACCGATGTCTTCGCGCGCGTCTCGCCTGAAGACAAGTACCGCATCGTCGAGGCTCTGCAGGCCAACGGCGAGATCGTGGCGGTCACAGGTGACGGCGTGAACGACGCGCCTGCGCTGAAGAAGTCCGACGTCGGTGTGGCCATGGGCGAGAGGGGGACGGAGGTGGCGAAGGAAGCGGCCGATATCGTTCTGGCCGACGACAACTTCATCACAATCGTCGCGGCCATCGAAGGCGGCCGCGCCATCTACGCGAACATCGTGAAGTTCGTGCACGTGATGTTTTCGCACAACCTGAGCGAGGTGCTGACGATCTTCATCGCCATCGTTCTCGGGTGGCCGCTGCCGCTTCTGCCGCTGCAGATCCTCTGGCTCAATCTCGTCACAGACATCTTTCCCGCGTTTGCGCTCGCGTTAGAGCCGCCTGCTCCGGGAATCATGGAGCAGCCGCCGCGCCCTCCCGGCGAGTCTCTGCTTTCGCGATCGTTTCTCGCACTGATCTCGTGGCAGGCGGCGATGCTGGCCGCGATCGCGCTGACCGTTTACTGGCTGGCATTGCAGCGCTATGGCGCGGGAGAAGTGGCAAGGACGATGGCACTTCTGTCGATGGTCGGCGCGCAGATCGGTCAGATGTTCAACTGCCGCTCGCGCACTCGATCCGCATTCGAGGGACTCTCGAAAAACCCGCACATTTTCTTTGCCGCCGCGACCGTCGTTTCGCTTCAGGGCCTCGCGCTGACCTTCGCTCCGCTCCGCCGCGTCCTCGGCCTCGCTGTTCCGCCGGCATCCGCATGGCTGATGGTGGCGATCACGATCGTTCTGCCGATCGCGATCGTCGAGACTCAGAAGTTCATCGCGCGACGCCGGGCTGGCCCGACTCGCACACCGGCCGTGTCATGAACGTTTCGAGTCTCAGCGATTTATGATGCGAGTCCTCAGGACAACATCTTGATGTACCAATGATGATTCCCACATTGTGAGCGGAGGCACGCCGACTCACCCGGCAAGCCCTTCTTCCGTTCGTAACTCATATTGCGCCCCTTAACAGTTCGGCCGGACGTTTTATCCGAAGCGCTACTTCTCGCGCTGACGCAGCTGTTCGTCGCGCGAGGTCTGTCGCTCGAGCGCTTCCGCGAAGCGAGTCGCCGACTCCGGCACGACGTGCACGAAAAGCTCAGGCTCGATGAGCTCGAGCTCCATGAGCAGCGGGCCGGAGTCTGTCCTCACGACATCGACGCGGGCATAGAGCGGAACCGGATCGATGAGGCCGAGGAGCTGTTCCGCGAGCAGACGCTCATCGTCCTCAACGCGACACTCTTCGGCCGATCCTCCGTAATCCGCCTGCACGCGGAACTCCCCTGCCGCGGGACTTTTCAGAACAGCGTGCGAGATCGCGCCGTCGAAAACGACGATCGACTTTTCGCCGTTCGCAATCTCGGCAAGGAAGGGCTGGACCAGCAACGCGTAGGGCCGGCTGATGGGAAGCGTCTCGACGTTGACGACCTCCACCCCGTCGCTCGATGCTGAGATCGCAGGCTTCACGACCAGTCGATCCGTCGTCAATGATCGAAGCGCGGTGCGGGACACGAGACCGTCTTCGATGAGCACGCTCTCGACGACCGGCACGCCTCGCTCGCGCAGCTCGACGAGATACCGCTTGTCGCTGTTCCACGAGATCGAGCCGACGTCGTTCAACACGCGGAGGCCGGCGGCTTCGAGGTTTCGAAGCCACGCGAGAAACGCGCGATGCTTCCGGTGGTAGTCCCAGCACGAACGGATCACGACCGCATCGAACGAAGACCACTCGACCTGTTCATCGTCCCAGACTGCGGGTTCCACGACGTGACCGCGCTGCTCGACTGCGAGGGCGCAGAGCGCATCACCAACCGTGAGTCGAGGCCAGACGGCCGAGGTTGCAAATGCGAATCGCATGAAGTCGAAAACGAACGGCGAACACGATGTCACGTCTGCTGCGCGGAGTCATCATCGCGAATGCGAGAGTGATAGCGTTCTCGCATGGCTGATGTCCTGTTCACATGCTCCGGCGGCAGCGTGGTGCTTCCTGATGCACGACTCGTCTTCGTCAGTCGCGAGGACGGCGGAAATCTGATCGTCAACCCTCCGCGCCCTGTGTGGGAGCGAAGCGAGCTGACGCCGGAGGAGCTGACGCATTGGTCGTTCCTGGTTGCCGCGACCGGGAAGGCGATGCTCGACACGCTGCCGCAGCTCGAAGGTGGCTGCATCAATTACTGGGAAGCGGGAAACTTTGCGCTGAATGAGGCCGCCGATCCGCCGGGACCAAAAACGGCGCCCGAGCACCGGCGCGTCCACATGCACCTCCTCGGACGAAGCCCGCGCGCGAAGCATCCCGCATGGCGCTGGGGCGAAGCGCCAAAGTTCCCCGACTTTGCCGATCGTTACGAATGGGCGGCCGGCTTCGA
>JAENWF010000140.1 GCA_016650215.1 Thermoanaerobaculia bacterium | reverse complement strand
GACGTGGCGCCGGCTTCAGCCGGCGGCTTTCCGTCCTCTATCGCTCTTTAGACGCTCAAAGAAAATTGACACCCTTCGTTGTCTCCTACGTCTTCCGATGCGCGAGGATCGCTTCGCGTCCCGTCAGGTACAGCAGCACAATGAGCACGGCGAACGGGATCAGCGAAAGAAGATCCGCGTTCGCTCCGCTGTGGAACGGGTTTCTCTTTGCGACCGCTTCGATGGTCTTGTTGAAGTTCTCCATGAAGCCCGCCATGAACGCGATGATGATTCCGGCGATTGCGCCACCTGCGATGTATCCCGATGCCATCAGCACGCCCGGGCTCTTGTCGCCTTCCGCCACGAGTTGATCCTCGCTGAGCGTACGGCCCTTGAACTTCGTGCCGCGGATCCAGCGATCAACCGCCCAGCGGATGATGCCGCCGATGAGGATCGGAGACGTTGAAGAGAGAGGGAGGTAGACGCCGACCGCAAATGCGAGAGACGGCAGGCCGGAGATTTCGAGCATGACCGCGATCATCGCGCCGAGGATCACGAGACCCCACGGCAGCTCACCACCGAGGATTCCTTTGATGATGTACGACATGAGCGTCGCCTTCGGAGCGTCGAACTTCGTGACCTCGCGGCCGCTCGGATCCTTCTTGAAGGTCCCGTTGATGCCGGGATCGACGTAGTAGGCGATCTTTCCGCTGTCGTCTACCAGATACTTTTCGGCGTTGCCGCCGCCCTCGGGATGGTGGAACCACACGTGATACTGCTTCGTGTCCTCTTTCCCTTGAGCCCCGGTGAGTCCCTGCTTCCGAAGTCCGGTGACATCGACCTGCTGCCCCGGATTCGCGCTGCCGGCGGTGAAGCCTGCAGGCATCTGCGCGCCGACGGGGACGTAAACCGACGAAGCCTCATTGAGGCCGAGGAGAATCGGACCGAGAACGATCGCCGAGGCGAGCGCGCCGATGAGGATCGCAATCTGCTGCGACTTCGGAGTTCCGCCGACGAGGAAGCCTGTTTTCAGATCTTGCGAGGTCGTGCCGCCGTTCGACGATGCGATGCAGACGATCGCGCCGATCGAGAGCGCCGTCACGTAGTAGTTACTCCCGGTCCATCCGAGAATCACGAAGGTGAGGCACGTGAGCAACAGCGTCGCGACCGTCATGCCTGAGATCGGATTCGACGTCGATCCGATCTCGCCCGTCAGGCGCGACGACACGGTGACGAAGAGGAAGCCGAACACGATGATGAGCACAGCCGCGGCGAGCCGAGTGCCGAGTCCTGTGCCGCCGATGTAGAGCGGATTCGAGAACGCGATCACTACGATCAGCGCGATGATGCCGATGAGCACGAAGCGGATCGAGAGGTCGCGGTCGGTGCGCGGAACTGCGGCTCGCGTCTCTTCCGCGCGCGATGATGCGACGTCCTTCATGCCGCCCCGGATTCCGTGCCAGATGAGCGGCATCGACTTGAACACGCTGATGATGCCTGCCGCGGCAACCGCGCCCGCGCCGATGTAGAGGATGTACGCGTTGCGGATCTGGCCGGGGCTCATGTCGCGGATCAGCGCGGTCGTCTCCGGCGCGAGCGGCGTTCCGAGCGCAGCGCCGAAGTATTTGATCATCGGGATGAGTACGAGGTACGCGAGAACGCCGCCGGCGCACATGATGCCGGCGATGCGCGGTCCGATGATGTAGCCGACGCCGAGAAGCTCCGGAGAGATCTCAGCCGCAACCGAGCCGGCCGTGAATGGCGCGCCGAACACCTTTTCCGGCACGTCTTTCCAACCGCGGAACGCAGCCATCGCGGTCTTGTAAACGAGGCCGATGCCGAAGCCGGTGAAGATCGTTTTCGCGCCGATCTGCGCACCGCCGAGCTCTTCCTGCTCCCGCTTCGCCGCCTCGGATGCCGCAGCCTGGGACTCGGCCGAGGCGCCCGCTTTCAGCACTTCAGCGCACGCGGTTCCCTCGGGGTACTTGAGGATGCCGTGCTGCGCGACGATCAGCGCGCGTCGCAACGGAATCATCATCAGAATGCCGAGCAAACCGCCGAGCACCGCGACGAGCATCACGCGCGTGATCTCGAGATCGAAGCCGAGGATGAGAATCGCCGGCATCGTGACACCGACGCCGAACGCGATCGACTCGCCGGCCGATCCGGCTGTCTGCACGATGTTGTGCTCGAGGATCGTCGCGTTGCGAGCGCCCATCTTCGCCAGGATCCGGAAGAGGGTGATCGAGATGACCGCGACCGGAATCGACGCGCTCACCGTCAACCCGACCTTCAGCACGAGATAGAGCGACGAGGCGCCGAAGATCATCCCGAGCAGCGTGCCGACGATGATCGGTACAGGAGTCAGCTCGCGAAGGTTGGTTTCGGCCGGGATGTACGGCTGGAACGTAGGATTCGTCGGATGGGCACCCACCCGGTCAGGCATGTCCTGCGTAGAACTCATCGAGTCTCCTTCTGACGTGAAGCGCCATTCTAGTGAAGAAACCAACCCTGAGCGAAGCGTGCTTGGGTCAATCCTGAGCGAAGCGAAGGATCTTCTGATAGCGCTGGGGACCAGTCAAGAAAGAACCTCGTGCATTTCTACGTGCCCAAGGCAAGAACCTCACGCATCCCCAGCGCTATCAGTAGATCCTTCGCTTCGCTCAGGATAGACGGGCAACTTCGCTTCGCTCAGGATGACGTCGAGATCGGGCTACCGACGCGCTCTTTGAGATACATCCCAGTCACGCTCCGCGGGTTCGCAGCAACGTCGGCCGGAGTCCCCTCCGCCACGAGCTCGCCGCCTTTATCGCCGCCATCGGGACCGAGATCGATGACCCAGTCGGAGGAGGCGATGAGCTGGAGGTTGTGCTCGATGACGACGACCGAGTTGCCGCGCTCGATGAGATCGCGGAAGGTGCGGATGAGCTGGTCGACCTCCGTGTGATGCAGGCCGGTCGTCGGCTCGTCGAAGAGGAAGAGGCGCTTCACATCGCTCTTCGCTGTTTCCGATAGGAACGACGCGAGCTTGAGCCGCTGCGCTTCGCCGCCCGAAAGTGACTCGGTCGACTGTCCGAGTCGGAGATAGCCGAGGCCGACCGAGCGGAGCGAATCGAGTTTGCGAAGGATCGCGCGCTTGTCGACGAAGAACTTCATCGCTTCATCGACCGTGAGAACGAGGATCGCGTCGACGTTCTTCCCTTTGTACTTGATCTTCAGCACCTGCTCGTTGAAGCGTTTCCCGCCGCACTTGTCGCAGACGACTTCGACGTCCGCGAGGAACTGCATGTCGATCGTGACGGTGCCCGCGCCTTCGCATTCATCGCAGCGTCCGCCGGTCGTGTTGAACGAGAACATCCCGGGGGTCACGCCATTGAGCCTCGCGGCCGTCGTCTCTGAGAGAATCTTGCGGACCTCGTCCCACGCTTTCACGTACGTCGCAGGATTCGATCGTGTCGACCTGCCGATCGGCGACTGATCGACGAACTGCATGTCGTAGATCGCGTCGACCCCTTCCAGCGCATCGATCTTCCCCGCGTCGAGTCCGCTCGTGCCGCGCACATCGCGCTGATAACGGTTGAAGAGGCAGTTGCGGATCAGCGTGGACTTGCCCGATCCCGACACGCCGGTGATCGCCACGAACTGCCCGAGCGGAATCGAGACGTCGATACCGCGCAGGTTGTGCGCGCGCGCGTTCCGGATCGTGATCGAGCCCTGGTCGGGGGTCGAGGGTCGAGGGTCGAGGGTCGAGGGAGCAGGTTCTGTATTGCGCGGTTTTCCTTCGTAGGTGATTTGGCCGCCGTACTCGCCAGCGCCTGGCCCGAGCTCGATCGTGTGATCGGCCCCGTTGATGATCGTCTGATCGTGTTCGACGACGATCACCGTGTTCCCCGCATTCTTCAGGCGGCGGAGCACAGTCAGCAGCCGTTCGCTGTCTCTCGCGTGGAGACCGACCGTCGGCTCGTCGATGACGTACATCGTCTCGGTGAGCGAGCTGCCGAGGGCCGCCGCGAGGTTGATGCGTTGCGCCTCACCGCCCGAGAGCGTGCGTGTCTGACGATCGAGCGTGAGGTACGAAAGTCCGACTTCATCGAGATACACGAGGCGATTCAGGATCTCGCGGCGCAGATGTCCGGCGCTCTTCTCTTCCTGCTTCGACAGCGCGAGGTACTCCCAGAACTTGCGCGCCGTCTTCACGTCCATCGCGAAGAGATCGCCGATTGTCCGGTCGCGGAACTTCACGTTCGCCGCCGCGGTCTTCAGTCGCGAGCCCTTACAGTTCGGGCACGGCTCGTAGCTGCGATACTTCGCGAGTTTCACGCGCACGTGGATCTTGTACTTTTTAGTTTCGAGCCAGTCGAAGAAGCCTTTGATGCCGTACCACTTGCTCCGTCCGTTGTAGAGCAGCTCCCATTCGGCGGTGTTCAGCTCGTTGATCGGCACGTCGAGGCGGATGTTGTACTTTTTCGCCGCCTTGTCGAGATCGTCGTAGCAGTCCTCGTAGCCCGCGGAGTTCCACGGAGTGATCGGCCGCTCGTCGAGGCGCAGCCCGCGGTTCGGAATCACCTTCTCCATGTCGATGCCGATGATCCGGCCGTAGCCCTGGCACTGCGTGCAGGCACCGAGCGGCGAGTTGAACGAGAAGAGCTGCGGCGACGGCTCGATGAACTCGGTCCCGCAGTGATTGCACGCGAAGCGTGAGGTGAAGCGATGGCTGAGCCATCCCTTCTCGCTCTCCTCGAGGATGTTGACGTTTCCTTTCGAGAGCTCGAACGCCTGCTCGACCGCTTCGGTGACCTGCGAGGGTTTCTCGGGATTGATCCGAAGCCGCGTGATCACCAGCTCGAGCGAGCTGAACGCGCTCGTATCGGTCGAATGAAGATCGCGCACCTCGCCGTCGATCCACGCGCGATAGAACCCGGCCTTGACCAGTTGGATGAGGACTTCGTCGCGATTGGCCGGATCGAAGAAGACGGGGGCGAGCACGACCGCTTTCTTTCCCGCGAGTGTCTCGGTGATCGCTTTCGCGATCGACTCCGGCGTCTCTTTCGTCACGCGGATCCCGCAGTCGGGGCACCATGTCTCGCCGCCGTAGGTCATGAAGAGGCGGATGTGATCGGCGAGCTCGGTCGCGGTCGCGACCGTCGAGCGCGCGTTCTTGACCGAGTTCTTTTGCTCGATGGCGATCGCCGGCAGGATTCCGTCGATCTCATCGACGTCGGGCCGGTCGATCCTCTCGAGAAACTGCCGCACATACGTCGACATCGATTCGACGAAGCGCCTCTGCCCCTCGGCATAGAGAGTATTGAACGCGAGCGACGACTTTCCCGAGCCGGACGGACCGGTGACAACCGTCAGCTGGCGCTGCGGAATGTCGACCGAGACGTTCTTGAGATTGTGTGTGCGAGCGCCGCGTATGGCGATCGTGCGGGTGGCCATTCGTTCGGAAAACGCAACAGACCCGGGCAATGTTCCGCGTCAGATGCGGATGCTGTGGCGATGGTAGAAGTTGTAGTCGCCCAGGCGCACGCGAAGCTTCTCGGCGACATCAGCCGGCAGCGTCCCCTCGGCGGCGGCCACATTCGCCTCGACCTGCCGCGCGGTACGCGCGCCGGGAATCGTCGTAGAAACCGCCGGATCCGCAAGAACGAAGCGGAGCGATCCCTCAGCGATGTTCCGCGCTGCGCCGCCGATGATCGACTTCACTTCATCGACGCGCGCCGTCACCTCCTCGAGCCGGCGAGGTGTGAGGAAGTTCTGCCGGACGTCATCGCTCGCGAAGACCGTATCCTGCCGGTACTTCCCGGTGAGCAGTCCCGACGCGAGCGGAACGCGCGCGATGATCCCGTAGCCCTTCTGCTTAGCGAGTGGGAAAAGCTCGCGGGCGGGCGCCTGGTTCAGCACGTTGTAGAGCACCTGAAGCGTGTAGCCCCATTTGCGATTGATGATCTCGATCCCCTCCTCGGGCGTCGTGATCGACACGCCCCAGTAGCGGATCTTTCCAACGTCCTGAAGGTGATCCATCGCTTCCTGAATCGCTTCCTTCGCGAGATCGGCGAGCGTTGGATTGTGAATCTGGTAGAGGTCGATGTAGTCGGTGCGCAGGCGTTTGAGGGATCCATCGACCGCGAGAAAGATGTGCTGCTTCGAGAAATCCTTGCGCAGCTCGCCGGCGGAATTGCGGACGACTCCGGTCTTCGTGGCGATGATCACGTCCTCGCGCTTGCGAGACAATACGATGCCGAGGAGCGACTCGCTGCGGCCGAAGCCGTAGCTGTCGGATGTGTCGAAGAAGTTGACTCCGAGGTCGCGCGCACGCCGGATCGCCGCGAGCGACTCATCATCGTTCGCGCGTCCCCAGCCCAGCGGCGCGCCCGACGCATCAGCGCTCCCGCCGATCGCCCACGCGCCAAAGCCGATTTCGCTGACCTTGAGACCAGTTCTGCCGAGATCACGAAGCTGCATGCAGGATACAAGTGTAGCGGCGAAGCGTCCGGGATGGAGCCGCATCGTCGGTGCGTCGGCCGGCGCTATACTCGACCACATGGCAAGTGTCGCCGATGACTTGAGCCGCGAACAGCTCGAGCGGTTCGCAAAGATGACCGTGAGTGAGCGGGTCGCCCTCAGCGAGCGGCTGGGTGAGGAGGCTCTCGCCGCGTTCATGTCCGCCAATCATCTGGATCGCGAATCTGCACTCAAGGCGATCCGTCGCTCGCGGCGTATCGGCCGGAGACCGTCGGCCTGCGCGGATGAAAAGAGCTGAACTGGTTTGCCGTTTTATCGAATCGATCGGCGCTTCGTATGCGCTGATCGGCGGCCACGCGTCCTCGAAGCCGCGGGTCTAAGCAAGCTCGCGCAACAGAGTTGCGGGGGAGATCGCTCGGATCGGCGAGCGGGTGTAGTCGCGGACATTGCGAGTCACAATCAGATCGGCGCCACACGCGGCGGCAGCCGCCACCTGCATTGCGTCCTCGAGATCTTTCACCGCGAGCCTGGCTGCGTAGCGAAAATCTTCGGTGCTGGTCGGGGCAACCTCCACGAAACCAACCAGCTCCTGCAGGAACCGGCGCGCCTCAGGCTCACTGCCCACGATGTAATAGAAGTTCGAGAGCGAGTGCCATAACACAAACCCGCGAATCGCTCTCCTCTCGCAATGACCCGGAACCTGAGTCGACGAATCTGCGTGCGTCTCTCGATTCAGTGCGATGTCGAGAAGAACGTCGGCATCGAGAATGACGATCAAGAGTACTTTTTGAGCAGACGACGGCGACGTTCGTCACCGCCGCCTGAAAGCTCGAGCGCCCCGCGCCAGCGGCTTGAGAAACTGTTCTGCGTCTCAGAGCTGAGCTCGCGCAACGCAGTCTCGATGACTTCCGACAACGAGATCCCGCTCTCGCGTGCGTAGGCTTTTGCCCGAGGCAGCAACTCCTTATCGATGGTGATCGTAAGCTTCGTCTTCATTGCGCAAAGGTATACCACCGTGTGACAGGACGAATACGGATGATCGGTTCGCGGACCGATGCGCTGTGGATCGAGCCGCCTCCATGGCAGGGCCCGCCACTTGCACGGCTCGTGATCGACATGAACGTTGCCACGCCGCGCTTTCCTCTCGCGCTCTTGCTTCCTTTGCTGATCTCGATCAGTCCGGTTGCCGCTGATGCTAGCGACGTCTGGTCGAGAGGCTACGTGGTCAAGCCGTCAGCTGCGACCACGAATCCGAATACGATGATCGGCAACGTTTCGGTTGACGGCGCGCGAGTCGTGGTCAGCGCGATTATCGCTGGCCAGCCATGCGTACTGCTGTTTGACGAGGCCGCCAAAAGTGAGCCGCGATCCGTTTGTGTCCCGCAGTCAGTTGCGGGTGAAATCATCGCGATTGGAGGTGGAGCCGGTTTCCTCCTGTTCGGTCCTGCCTCCGATCCAAGCGACGACGACTCCTACGCAATCCGCATGGACGTCAACGGCCGTGTCCTCTGGGCCCGTCGTTTCGACGCTCCGTCCAAGGTTGTCCTGGTTGCGGCCGCGGTGAGCAGCGACGGCGGTTTCTGGCTGGCAGGTGCGGAGGGTAATCGAGCGATCGCGGTGAAGTTGGACGCACGCGGAGAGTTGCTGTGGCAGCACACCTATGACGGCAGCGGCGAAGATGCGATCACCGCGATCCTGCCGGCGAAGAACGGAGAACTCGTTGTCGCTGGGTCTGTGCAAGACCGCCCGTGGATTGCAGCCTTACGCGTGGATGGTTCTATCCGTTGGCAACAAATCTTCTTTTCAAACGGAACCGCGCACGATCTGGTTCTGGCGCATGGCGCCTATGTTGTAGCGGGCAACATGAGCGTCTCGGGTAACTACTCCTGGGTCGCGCGCGTGTCCCTCGAGGGCGAGGTGCTGTGGCAGAGGGTGGTGACGGCTCCTGCGTACTCGAGGGCGTCAGATCTATTCATTCTTTCCGATGGGCTCGTGGTTTTGTCAGCGGCGGCCATTCTGACGCACCCTTACTCTCTTCAACTGATTGCGATAGACACGAAGGGAACCGAGGCCTGGCAAACAACGTTGTCCGTGCGGGTTGATACGTCCCGCCTGAGCCTTGCACTCGCTCACGATCGCAAGAGCACCCTGATCGCTTTCATGTCCGAAGAAAAGGTGTACGTTCAACGTGCGCTTCTGGATCCGCGCGCTGCAGCCTCATGCTTCGCATCGACACGCACGGAAGCCGTCCTCCAGCCATTTGAATCAATCGCCAGTTTCTCCATTGATGTCAGAAGTGGCTCGGTCAAAGGCGCTCCCTTCGTCGCCGTAACTCAGACCGCCAAAATGGAGCGAGTGGACGATTGTCCGAAACTGTTCGAGCGCGATGCTCCGAAAGTAGAGGAGAAAAAGTCGCCAAGCGAACTCGTGTACGAGCAGATGGCGGATGAGCAAGTGGAGCTCCTGGACCGCGTGCGTAGTCTGCTGCGGGATGAAAAGTTCGATGATCTCGACAAGTTGGCGGCAGAGCTGCGAAAGTCGGGAGACGCGTACGTCAACGGATACCTCAAGCTCACGCGCTTCTACGACTCCTTCCGGGTAGACCCACAGATATCAGATGCGCAACATATCGCGTTGATCAACAAGTGGCGGTCGAAGAAACCTGACTCGATCACCGCTGCGACTGCTCTAGCCCAGGCGCACTCGCAGATTGCCTGGCGTGAGCGGGGAACAGGTTTTGCCGACACCGTCTCTGAGAGCGGCTGGCGCCAGGTTGACGAGCATTTGAGGGCCGCCTCCGAAGCGCTGAGCTCGCATCCTGATCCACCGAATGACTCACGTTGGTGGGCTCTTCGCGCCCAGTTGGCGACAGTTCGTTGCAACGACGTTGACGGCGTAGCGCGATCGATCATCGCCCAGCGAATCCTTGACTGGGACGTCTATCGTTCCGCGATCGCTGGTCATCAGCCCCGGTGGTGCGGAAGTCACGAGGCTCTTCGACGTTTTACCGAACAAGCCGCCGAGGCGACCAGTGCTGAATGGAGCGACGCTCTGTACGCCTTTCTGGCGTGGGATGTACTGACCTTGGAAGGCGTGGACGACTTCAAGAAGGTTGGCTTCAGCTGGCCACGGATGCAACGGGGCTTCCGGGATCTGATTCGAATCTGGCCAAAGGGAATCAGTAGCTACCACCGTTTTGCCCATATGGCGCGGGCGATGGGTGATCGCCCGGTGGCAGCCGAACTGTTCGCCCGGCCTGAAACTGGTTGGTTTCCAGCAATGAGCTCAGTGTGGAGTTTCAACGATTACAACAATGCCCACAGATGGGCTCTCGAGCCTCCAAAGATACCGGCCGGTTCCAGCGGAAGCGAGACGCGCCTCCCCGATCCGGTCACGGGCCTCCGCCGCGGACCTGCGAAAACAGATTGGATCGATAAGCCTGCCGGCAAGTGGCCCGCGCTGATTCTAGAGAACTCGATCGTATTCAAAGACGGAACCGTCAGGTCAGGCTTCATCAGTTTTCTGATGCAGACCTCAGAGGGCGTCGTGGCCGCGAGTGCGCTCACGGTTCTCGATGAAGTGAAGGGTCCAAACCCGAAGCACTTCATGTTCAGGTACGCGATTCCTATCGCACGGGTGCAAGAGACGATGAAGACATGGGTGATGACGGCGCCTTCCGCACCAAAGGCTCCGTTGATGGTCACCTCTCTCGTACCTCTGACGGGGCGCGAAGAGGGTGGCCGTCAGCGGCAAGTTCTGGCAAACGTGAAGGCTGCGGCGAAAACTCTTCCGGTAACGCCGCTCAGGCCGCCAACGCAGTCGCCGCGGACCGGCGACCGCGCCTATCTGATTGGCTGCCGCGTAAAGTCGTCGCCCTGTGTTCAGCACGTGTACCCGGGGAAAGTGACCGAAGCCGGGGAATGGGACGCCCAGGTAAGGCTCGATGAAAACGTCGACATGACGCACTTTTACGGAAGTCCGCTGCTCAATGAGTACGGCGAGGTCTTTGGCATCGTGACCGTGTTCCGTCAACCGGGCGACTTCCTCAAGGTCGAGGGAAGTGAAGTCGTGTCAATGGCGATCGCTCGCGTTCTGAAACAGGCCGCTCTTTCGCCTTAGAACTTACAGCTTCACCTGCTTCACTTCCTCCATCTCGCGATACGAACGGAGGAAGCCGAGGGTCTCGGCGTCGAGGGGGGAGTCGACGGTGATGATCGCCATCGCTTTGCCGCCGCTCCCGCTGCGCGCGAGGTTGTATTCGGCAATGTTGATCTCGCGATCGCCCAGCAGCGTGCCGACTTTGCCGACGACGCCCGGCACGTCTTTGTTGATGATGTAGATGAGATGACCTTCCGGCTTGAACTCGACGTGAAACGCGTTGACCGACACGATCCGCTGGTTTTTCTCACTGAAGAGAGTTCCTGAAACGCAGATTTCGTCGGCGCCGGAGCTCGCCCGGAAGGTGATGAGGTTCGTGTAGTTGTGCGGCGTCGGATGCGTCGTCGAGCTGAGCGCGATGCCGCGATTCTCGGCGATCGATTCGGCATTCACGAAGTTCACCGACTCGGCCATGAACGGCGTGAGCAGACCCTTGAGCGCGGCGACGGAGAGGATGCGTGTGAGACGCTCTTCAATCCCCCATAACTCGATCGCCGCGCGATTTACCGGACCGCTGATCGTCTGCGCGGCGAAGAGGCCGAGCTTCTCCGCGAGCTGAATCATGGGTGCCGCATCGCCATCCGAGAGTCCCTCGAACGGAAGATTCACCGCTGACACGAAGATCGAGCCGCGCAGCGCTTCGATGACCATTTCGGCCGTCTGCACCGCAACACGATCCTGCGCCTCCACAGTATTCGCGCCGATGTGCGGCGAGAGAATGATGTTCTTCGCATTGAGCAGAGGATGATCTTTTCCCGGAGGCTCCTCTTCGTAGACGTCGATCGCGGCGCCTGACGCCTTTCCGCTGTTGAGGGCGTCGGCCAACGCCTTCTCGTCGTAAATCCCGCCGCGCGCGCAGTTGACGAAGATCACACCGTCCTTCGCCTTCGCGATCTCGGCAGCGCCGATCATTCCGCGCGTCTCATCGGTGGCCGGCGTATGGACGGTGATGATGTCCGCCTCGCGCAGAAGCTGGTCGAGATCCATCTGCTCCGCGCCAACGCGCTCGAACGCTGTCGCGGCGATGTACGGGTCGTACGCGATGACGCGCATGCCGAACGCCTTCGCGCGCACGGTCACCCGGCTGCCGATGCGCCCGAGGCCGATGACGCCGAGGGTCTTGCCATTCAGCTCGATGCCCATGAACTTCGCGCGCGTCCACTCGCCTCGCTTCGTCGATGCATGAGCCTCGGGGATGTTGCGGCAGAGTGCGAGCAGCATCGCCATCGTGTGCTCGGTCGCCGACATGATGTTCGCGGTCGGCGCGTTGATGACGAGGATTCCGCGCGCTGTGCAGGCGTCGACGTCGACGTTGTCGAGTCCGACTCCTGCTCGGCCGACGATCCGCAGACGCTTGCCCGCGTTGACGAGTTCATACGTCACGGCGGTGCCGCTGCGCGTGATGAGCGCGTCGCTTTCGGTGACCGCTTTCAGCAGATCGGCGCCTTTGAGTCCGGCGCGATAGTCGAGATCGACGTCTTTCGCCGCGCGAAGAATGTCGAGGCCCGAGTCGGCCAGAGTGTCAGTTACGAGGACTTTGTGGTTCGTCATCCCTTGGAAACCTCGCTCAGGACATCAAGCATCGACTCGAGCGCGTCGATCGGGATGTCGCCCATATGTCCGATGCGGAAGGTCGTGTCCTTCCATTCGCCATAACCGCCGCCGAGCGTGTAGCCGCGCTCCTTCATGCGGTTGCGGAGTGTCTCAGGATTGATCGCCGGCTCGAACGCGCTGACGGTCACCGATGCGTGTGCGGGATCTCCTGTGCGCTTTGCGAAATGTGCCGTTCGTTCGATCGAGAGGTCGAGCATGCGGCGATGCCGTTCATACCGAACCGGCAGCGTCTCCTCGCGCACGATGTGGTCGAGCTGTTTCGCCAGCGCGTAAAAGTGCGGGATCGAGGGAGTTGACGGCACGCTGTTGCCATCCGCCTGCTTCTTGTACTCGAGGAAGTCAAAGTACGTCCCGCGGTACGGATGCTTCTTTGCCTGCTCGAGCGCGCGGCTGGAAACCGCCGTGACGGTGATGCCGGGTGGAAGCGCGAGACCCTTCTGCACGCTGGCGAGGCAGACGTCGAGGTCCCACTCATCGAAGAGCACCGGCATGCCGCCGAGGGATGAGACGGCGTCGACGAGGATCATCGTGTCGGGCGACTCCTCGCGGATGACGGCAGCGAGCGCCGCAACGTCGTTGGTGACGCCGGTCGAGGTCTCGTTGTGCGTGATCGTGACCGCGTCGTAGTGTCCGCGGCGCGTCAGCAGATGATCGGCGAGCGCGTCGATGTCGATCGCATTACCCCAGCCGGCATCGAGACGGTCCGCCTCGTAGCCGAGCGACTGCGCGATGTTGAACCACCTCTCTGAAAACGCGCCGCACGTTGTCACGAGCACGCGGCGCTTCACGCAGTTCTCGAGCGCCGCCTGCATGACGCCCGTTCCCGACGAAGTGACGACAAACGTGTCCTGCTTCGTCGAAAAGAGCGTCTTGAGGTTTGCGTTGATGCCGCGGAACAGCTCTTTGAACTCGGCGCTGCGGTGGCCGATCATTGGCCGGGTCAATTCCTGAAGAAGCTCGGGGCGGACCCACGTGGGCCCGGGGACGAAGAACCTGCATTCATTGGTCATGGTTGGTCGCTCATCAGGTGGGGCAGGACAGCGGTGAGGTTCGAGTCCTGCACGAACACCGCCGCATTGTCTCTGACGCGCGGTCGCGTGTGAACTCCCCCGAAGCCGATGAAGAGATCGACGGCGGGCTTTGTCTCGAGATCGGTGACGCCGTCGCCGACGAAGGCAGCCTTTCCGTGAGTGCGCGCGCGGATGTCACGGACGACGAGCTCTTTGCCGCCGCTTCGTGTCAGCGGCGAGCGCTCGAAGTCGCGGTATGAGCCGTCCGGTGCGAAGCGGACGGGCACCGCGTGGACGCGTCGCGCCTCAATGCCGAGGTGCGTCGCAAGCGGCGCGATCGCCTGCGCGAGGCCCGCGGTGACGAGGTGCACCGATACGCCTGCGCGATGCAGCGTCGCGATCGTCTCCTCCGCGCCGGCGACGAGCGATTCGACATACCGCCGGCCGAGCGCGTCGACTTCCTCGCGCGAGGGTTGAATGATCGCCAACCGCTTTCCGTAGACCTCATCGACTGAGATCTCGCCGTTCATCGCCGCCTCGGTGAGGCGCACGATCTCCGGGTTGCCTTTCGCCAGCACGTCGATTCCCTCGATCGTGACGAGTGTCGAGTCGACATCGAAGAAGACGATTGCGAATCGCGGCGTCAAACGGCGGCCCCGCTGCCGACCAGGCGAAGGAGGTCGGAGAAGCGGTCGAGCATGTGATCGGGCTGCGCACGGACGAGCTCTTCGTGCGACGCGGAGCCGGTCGCGACGACAGCGACGTCTACGCCTCCGTTGCGCGCGGCCTGCACGTCGATCGGCATGTCGCCGACGAACAGTGTGCCGTCAGCCTCGCAGCGTGCGTGCTCGAGCGTGCGGAGGACATGCTGCCCGTCTGGTTTCCGCGCTCCGGCGAGATCGGGTCCAACGATTGCGCGGAAGTACGGCGCGAGCTTCAGGAAGTCGAGGATCTTCCGGGAGAAGGCCGTCGGCTTGTTCGTGCAGACCGCCATGACGATCCCCGCAGCCGAAAGCTCCGCGAGCGTCACCTCTACGTCGTCGAGAATGCGCGATTGCTCGCAGCAGATCTGATCGTAGCGGCGCTCGAACGACTCGCGAACGCTCTTCGGTACGTCGTCGATCGTGAACGCCCGTTGCAGGAGTCGCTCGAGTCCTTCGCCGACGTAACGGCGGATCGTGTTTTCGCCCAGCTCGTCGTAGCCGTGCTCGCGCCGCGCGAAATTGACCGCCTCAGCCAGCGCCGCATACGAGTCGACCAGCGTTCCGTCCAGATCGAACAGGACGGAGCGGTAGGGCAGGGTCATGAGCGCCAGATTCTATCGAGAATTGCGACGAGCTCGGCGGCCGTGCGCCATTCGTTGCGCGTCAGTTCCACCCGAGGCCAGGCGGGCTGATGCTTGAAGCCTTCGATCAGAACGATTTCACCTGTCATCGGCTCGAGAAGATCGGCGGGAGCGTCGAAGGTCATGCGCGCCGGCGGCTCGTTGTGGCGAAAGATCACAGCTTCACCGTCGCCCGCCAGGATCACCGGCCCGGCCCCTGCCGCGAGGAAGCGCGCCGTGTCGCCTTTGTTCTCTTCGTTGAGCGGATGGTGCGTGTGTTTGATGACACCGACAGCGACTCCCGCGGAGGCGTAGTGCCGGATCAGCGATTCGATCGCAGTCGTCTTGCCCGCGCCGGAGTAACCAGCGATGACCGCAACCTTCTTCATGTTTCGAGCAAACCGCGCGTGACGCGCTGGCTGGCGATTCCATCGTATACGGCCCGCGCGTTTCGCGTTTTGACACCCGGCCCGAAATGTTCGGGAGATATCCTCGCTTCACTTCGGCATGCAACGTCTCGGTACCGCCATTCTGCTGACTCTCTTCGCAACGTTTGCAGCCGCGCAGGATACGGAGAACCGCGGCAACCTCACGATCGCCGTCGAGCCGCTCGGCGACACCGAGCAGGGCATCGTCTCCCGCATCACGTTCCGCTTCGCGGTGCCGCAGGACGTGCCGCCTGGCGTGCCGCTCGTGATTCAGGGCTCGATCCTTCGGGCAGGCGAGGTTCTTCGCAACTTTCGACTGCCGGTCCCTCCCGATTCAGAAGGTGTGGTGAAGACGACGCAGGTACTTCCCGCGGCTGAGATGCAGATTGAGGCGCGACTGATGATTCCGCTCGAAGAGCAGGCGCCGGTCATGGTCGGCAAGACCTCGCTCACGGTCGCGATTGCCGCAACCGGCAAGCCATACATCGCGGCCGCGGATGACGGCGCCGAGGGGATTCTTGCGGAAGGAGCGGTGCCGGAGGCAGCCGGGTCGGTGAAGATCCGGAACCCGCGCCGCGACGTCGCGCCAAACCTCTTCATCGTCGATGTTGACGTCAAACCGCCGGTCAAGCGGGTCGAGTTCTGGGTCGAAGGAAAGAAGATCATGGCGCGCAGCGCGCCGCCGTACCGCGCCGAGCTCGACCTCGGCAAACTTCCCAAGCGTGTTGAAGTGCGCGCGATCGGCTACGACGCGCAGGGGCGTTACGTCGACGCGGATGCGTTCGTCGTCAACGAGCGCGACACTCCGATGGAAGTCAAGATCACACGCACGATGACTCCCGACGGCATCGCTCACTTCAAGCTGAGCATCCAGAATCCAAAGAACAACGAGATCAAGAGCGTGGTCCTCTACGCGGGACAAAAGAAATTTCACGAGTGGAAGCAGCCTCCGTACGCGCTCGATGTTCCGGTGGCGCGGCTGCAGGGCGTCGAGTTCGTGCGCGCCTCGGTCGTCGACTCGAGCGGTTACGAGGCGGCCGACCTGCTTTTTCTCAACGGCGACCGTGTGTTCGAAGAGATCGAAGTGAATGTCGTGGAGCTGCCGGTCAGCGTGAGCGACGCGACGGGCGCGCCGATGGTCGATTTGAAGCAGGAGAGCTTCACCGTTCTGGAGAACGGAAAACCGCAGAAGCTCTCATCCTTCGCGTTCGCGACGAATCTCCCGATCTCGGTCGGCGTGCTGCTCGACCACTCGGGGAGCATGCAGCCGCGCATCAAAGACGCGAAGGCGGCCGCCGTCGAGTTCTTCAAGGAGATCATGAAGCCGGGAGATCGGGCGTTCTTCGGTGCGTTCGCGTTCGACTCCAGGCATCTCGCTCCGTTCGTCACTGATGCGTCGCTCATCGAGTCGCAGGTGAACGGAAGTCCCGACGCCGCAGGGGGCACCGCGCTCTACGACGCGATCATCACCGGGCTATATCGATTCCGTTCGCTGCAGGGGCGTAAGGCGTTGATCGTGATAACCGACGGCGAGGACACGAGCTCGCGCCTCTCGTACGACAAAATGCTGACGTACGCGCGTGCCGCACGCGTGCCTCTCTACTTCGTCGGCATCGGTCTGGGGTTCATGGATGTCGGAGGAACCTCGAAGATGAAGTCGCTCGCGGCGGAGACCGGAGGTGTGGCGTACTTTGTTCGCAACGCAAAGAAGCTCGGCGAGGCGTACAAACAGCTCGAGGCGGATCTTCGCTCGCAGTATCTGATCAGCTATCACACCGAGAGCAGCCGAAAGGATCAGAAGTACCGGACGATCGAAGTGAAAGTGAATCGCGCGGATGCACGGGTGAGGACGATCCGCGGGTACATCCCTTAGTTCAAAACAGGGGACGTAAGACCGCCGGCTGAAGCCGGCGCCACGTCGTTCGCGAATGCTGCCACGAGCCATGCTCGATGTGGCGCCGGCTCTCAAGCCGGCGGCTTTTCGTCCCTGTTTCTACTGCGCGATCCGCGAGTATGCCGAACGAAGCATCGTGACCCGCTTCACGTAGTTCCGCGTTTCCGGGAACGGGATCGACTCGAGGAACTCGTCGAGCGGTTTCGTTTTCGCCGCGCGCCGCCACTTCAACACGTTTCCCTGACCCGCGTTGTACGACGCGACGGCGAGGTACGCGCTGCCACCGAACATGTCGATGAGGCCTCTGAGATGGCGGGTGCCGAGTTGGACGTTTACTTCCGGATTGTCGAGCCGTGATTCGCCGAATGGAACGCGCAGTTTCCGCGCGAGCTCTTTGCCGGTCGGCGGCATGATCTGCATCAATCCCGTCGCACCGACCCGCGACTTCGCGCGCGGGTCGAAGTAGCTCTCCTGCAGGATCAGCCCTCGCACGAGATTGGGGTCGACACCGTGCCGCTCGGAGTATTTTCGAATCGGCTCGTCGTACTTCACCGGGTAATACATCTTGAGAAAGTACGCGGGCACCGAGTCCTGCTCTGCGGTCGCGAGCTGCGGCCAGGCGCGCCGGATCGAGAGGTACATCAGGACCGGATTTCCGATGCTGTGGTAGATGTCGGCGAGGATCGCGTCTCCGAAACGCGCATTCTCGGGACGAATGTTCGCCTGAATCTCGAGCCGTGCGTTGCGATAGTCGGAAAGCGCGGTGAGCTCATACGCGAGGCGGAGCTCCTTCGGCATCTGCTTCTCAGCGATCTCGCGCCAGTCGGTTTCCTTCTTGTTCAGCGGGTTATCGCGGTTCTCCTCTCGCTTTGCGCCGCGTGAGACCGCGTGGATTGCGTAGATGTCCGCGTAGGGTGCGGCCGCAAGCTTCCGGTAAATCGCCGCGGCCTCTTCCTTCTCCCCGGCCCGTTCAACGGTGCGCGCCAGCCAGTACTCCGACTGTCGGCGGACATTCGGACTCGCGTAGGTGTCGGCGATGTAGCGGAACTCCGGACGCGCGGACGCCAGGTCGCCGCTCGTGTACGCCCCCCACGCCTTGTCCCAGAGATACTGCAGCGCGGGATCGGCCTGCGCATCGATCTTCACTACCTGAGTCACGAGCTCACGCACGTAGTCATCCTGGTTTTTCGTTTGCGCGGCGACGATCAGCGTGTTGAGGACTTCGAGATGGACGCCGCGATCGAGCGGCAACTGGAGGATGTCCCGCAGACGAACCGATGCGAGCCGCTCGTACTCGTCCTTCTTCGCCTTCTTCACCAGATCGACGAGCTTCACACTGCGTTTCACGTTCGCCATCTTCGGCCGGTTGACGAGTCGGCGACTCTTCCCTTGACCCACGCGCACTTTGACCGTGCCGACCCTCTTCTTCTCGACGATTGTCTTTGTCACGGTCGCGTCGATCGACGCTGAGAGGAGGCGGTAGTTTCTCGACAGATGGAGAAGCGCGGGAACCGCGTACTTGAAATAGCCGGATGTGAGCGGTTCGAGCATGCGATTCGACTCTTCGAAGCGACGGAGCTGATGCAGTGCGATGCCTCGCTGAAGCTGGATCGGCAGCTCGAGATGCGTTGGAGCCGCGGGGGCGAGTGCAGTCAGCTCGGCGAGCGCGTTGCGAACATCGCGGTCGCGCTGCAGCGACACCGCCCGCTCGAAGCGCTCGGCGTGACTGAAGTCGAGCGGCTGCTCGTCGGCGACGGCGGAGACGGCGCGCAGCAACGTGAGCGCGCCGGCCGCATGAGGGGATCGCGGCGAGTGGATGGCGATGAGCCGCGCGGCGCGAATGGCCCCCGGGAGATCGCCCGCCGCGAGGCTGGTCTCGACCTCCTGCCAGCGCGCCGTGCCAGCGATCGCGGGAGTCGCGGTCATTCGCGCGATGCGACGATAGATCGTGGCCGCACCGCTCCAGTCGCCGGCCGAGTAGTGGAGATCCGCCAGCGTGAACGCGGAGTCAGCGGCGTAGACGAGCTGCGGCTCCCCGCGCCAGAGCCGCGCGAGGGTCGAACGGGCAGCATCGCGACGGCCCTGCATCTGCTGGGCGTTGCCGAGGTAGTAGAGGCGGTACTCCTCGACCGCGCGCGGGCCGAAGTTGAAGCTCGCGAGTTGCTTGACCGCTTCGTCGCCGTCGCCTCGCTCCACCGCCGCGAGGCCGGCAACGAATGCCGGGCGCAGCTTCTCGAGATCGGGTGGCGCCGCAGGCTTCGCCGGCGCTTCGACGAGCATCAGCTTCGATTCGCGCGAGTAGAACCATGCTCCCGCTCCCGCCAGCGCAGCCACGATCACGAAGACGATCGCGAAGATCAGCCAGCGGCGGCGCTTGCGTGTTTCGACCACAGTCGTGATGGGTGCGAATGGCAAGCCAGGGCTGCGAAATTACAACCCCAGTGAGTCGGCGTTTCCGTCTGCGAGGATGCGAACGAGCTCGTCGTAGAAGTAGTTCGAGCCCTTCCGGACGTCCTCGCCGATCCGCTCGTCGTACATCTGCCGGCTTCGGTCGATGTCTTCCTTCATTCGCTGGTAGAGGTCGCGGCTCCTGCGGCCCTGTTCGACCTTCGGCTCGTTGTAGAGCTTGATCTCGGAGACGAGAAGGCGGGCGAACCGGCGCGCCTCGTCGTGCTTCTTCGAGTCTTCGCTTCCCTGCCCCGACGCGGCGCTCGGCCGGCCGATGCCCGAGGGTGGAACGTACTGCGTCGATACCCTCTCTTCGTGCGCGACCGGCTTTGGTGCCGCAGGGGGAGGCGGGGCTGCCGGTTTCGGCACGGCCGCCGGAGTTGCCGCGGCAACGAGATCGCGCATCTGAACCGCGTTGAAGGCAACGGTCGATTCCGAGTTCGGGGGCGACGGGCCGAACGACATCGGAGCCGGCGCGAAAGCCGGACGCGGAGCAGCCGGCGGATGAGAAGGAGCCGACATCGCCGCCGCCGACTCACCGCTCAACGCGGGCGAAGGAATCTTCTTGCGGATCGCGAGCGTGTCGACCAGCAGGCCGGTCGTGAAGACGAGAATCTCGATCGACGCGCGGTCGAGCTTCGACGTCTCCCCTTCGACCGCATCGACGTAGACCGCCGCTGCAACCTTGTCTTTGATGACCATCGGCACGAGGATCGCGCGCGCCGATGGTCCGACGCCGAAGCGGCTGGCGAGGTTCTCACCGTTCCAGTCGACGACGCGCTCCTGCCGCAGCACCTGATCGAGCTCGGCGATCAACCCAGGCGCGGCGTTGAAGCGCTTGATCGATTCGTCGTTGCCGCCATGCGAGGAGAATCCCGCGCCCTTCCATCCGCTGAATGTTTCTCCGCGAAGGATGAGAAGCGCGGCGCGCGATCCAAACTCGAGGCTCTGCTCGAGCAGCGCATTGAGTACATCGACCTGCGACTTGCCGCGCTCCACTGACTGGAGTGCTTTCTTCAGTTTGCGTGCATCGGATCCCGACGGCGCTGCCACCGGCGGTGGGGGCGGCGGTGCTGCTGCCGCCATCTCGCCGATCACCTTCTTGAGGTGAGGCAGGAAGGTGATCGCATTGACATCAGCCTGCAGGCTCTGAAGCGCCGCGTTGAGCTGCGAGTCGACCGCTGCACGCACATCTTCGATGGAAGAGCGAATCTCTGCCACCATCCGCACGATCGTTTCCTTCACATGCGAGTCGATCGAGCTCGCGACTTCCTCGCCCCTCACAGCCATAAACCCTCCGGTTGCTGTAGCTTGCCACGCCTCGTAGAAAGGCGGCCCAAAGCTGGGCGATTATAGAACACTCCCTCGCGGTGCCACCGTTCGTGTGCTACCTTTGCCTCGTGCGGCGTGTGATCACCATCCTCACCCTCGGAATCGCACTCCTCGGCTGCGATTCGAAAAACGACGGTGTCGATCGGCAGGCCGAGTGGCGCGACGTCCTCGAGCACAAGAAGGCCGCAGTCTCGAATCAGGCGTCGTCGATGCAGAAACAGGTCTATGCCGACTCGATCGCGGCGTTCGTCCGCCGGCATCCCGACCATAGCCGCGCTCGCGAGGTCTACCACCGGATCCAACTCGAATTCGCCGACGAGCTGACTGCGCTCGGGCGTCATCAGGATGCGATCCGCTTCTATCGCTCCGTGTTGAATCATGACGCCAAAAACTACCGGGCGCATCAGGGTCTCACTCTCGCGATCGATCGTCTTGCCGTCTCGCGCGACAAACTCCTCCAGCTCGAGAAGGGGATGTCGCAGCGTGAGGTAGCCAAGGTCCTCGGAAAGCCGATTCCGGGATGGACGAGCCGGCAAAGCCGCCGCGGCGGGACAATCGAGGCGTGGTACTACCGCACCAGCAGCGGCAACGTCGCCGGCGTCTACTTCCGCAACGGCCAGGTCTTTGCTGCCGAGGAAAGCTCGGACGCCAAGGTCGGCCTGTAGTCGTTCCAGTCGATCCCCTGAAATCGACCTCAGCTTCGGGTTGTTCGCAGTGCCATGCCTCTCTTTGAGTACGAATGCCGGCAGTGCAGCGAGCGGGTCGAGCTCATCCAGAAACTCTCCGATGCGCCGCCGAGCCATTGCACAAAGTGCGGAGGCGAGATGAAGAAGCTCTTCTCCTCGCCAGCGATCCAGTTCAAGGGCTCAGGTTTCTACAAGACGGACTACGGCTCGAAGTCAGAATCGAAGTCCGAATCAAGCTCCGAATCAAAGTCCGAAACAAAGTCCGATTCGAAGTCCGAATCAAAGTCGGAAACAAAGTCAGAATCGCCGGCGGGGACGAAGGCGTCGTCCGACTCGCCGTCAACAGCGAAGAAAAGCGATTGACGTCAGTTCACACAAAATTCGCGTCATGCGGGCGATGAGCTCACGGCGAGCTCCGTAGAATTGTTCCGGTCAAGGTCATGATCAACGTACGAAACTTCAAGCGGCGCGCCGACTCGATTCTCGAGGATGTATTTCGTGCACTCTTCGAGGAGATCGACACGGACAAGCTCCGCGCGGAGATCGCGAAGCTGAAGCTGGGCGCGCCTGAGTTCGCGGCGAACGAACACGCGCGCACGCTCGCCCGTCGGACGGCAATCCGTTGCGCTGCTGCCGGGGCGGTGACCGGAATCCCCGCGATCGGCCCGCTCGCGATCGGTACGCTCGGAGCCGATCTCGCGTATCTCGTGTACCAGCAGTTCCGCATGATCCTCGGCATCGCGACGATCTACGGTCACGAGCCGTCGTCGCGCGAACGCTTCACCGAAGCGCTGTCGTGTCTGGCATTCTCCGGCGGCGTCGGTGTCGGCAAGCAGGGTCTTGCTACGGTCCTCGGAGCCGCCACCGAAGGCGGCATGTTGGCGGAGCGCATCGGAACGCGGTTTGTACGCGAGCGCTTTGCGCGGATAGTCCCGTTCGTGGGGATCATTTCTGGCGGCGCCCTGAACTATGCAGCCGTCCACGCGGTGTCGCGTTCGGCGATCCGCTACTACGAGTCGCGTGTCGATCCGATCCTCGCCGATGAGATCTGGGCCGAAGGCGACCGCGACCACGCGTAGCGATCAGATGTAACTGCAAACCCGGAATGCAGGCCCCTGGTCGGGCGTTTCCGGCCAGTGACATCACGATGCCGAAATTCGAGACCGAGAACTTCTCCGAGGTGCGCTCAGCGTTTGTCGAACGCAAGCGGTTTCGTCGTGTCCGGATGATCGTGGATCTGACGATCAACCTCATCAGCAGCGACCGGACCGTCTCGCACCGGGAAGCGCGATCGCTCGTTGCCTGCGCCAAGAAGGCGATCCTCGAGCTCGATCCGGATTTCGGCGACCGCTACGAAATCATCGTCCTTCCTCACTTCGAGCGCGTTCTACAGGAGCGCTGGCCCTCGGAGGAGTTGCGATACTCGCGCGGCAGCGAACTGGTCAACTAGGGGTCTTCACCCCCCATCCTGAGCCGCGAAGACGGCGAAGGATGGGGGGTGGCACCGGGTCGGTCGCGCCTTCTGCGATTTCTTGACGCCGCTGAGCTAGCAAAACGCGGCGGTTCTGTGTGGCGCCCGCCGACCCGCGGCGCCGCCACACAGAGGCCGGATCTCTTCACGGTCATCCTGAGCTCGGGAGTGGCGCGAGGCGCCATGGAAGAGTTGATGAACCTGGAGGGGACGGAAGACCGCCGGCTTGAGAGCCGGCGCCACATCCAGCACGGCTCATGGCATCATTCGTACGCGACGTGGCGCCGGCTTCAGCTGGCGGTCTTTCGTCCCCTGCGCTCGAGTTCTGCCGCATCCGGCATGCCTGGTATTCAGCATTCGCGAGCGATGTGGCGCCGGCTCTCAAGCCGGCGGCTTTCCGTCCTCTGTCGCCCTGATCGCACGAGTAGGTTCGTTAGAAGCGAAGCGAAGGATCCACCCGTCGCCCGTCCGCCACCGCGCCCTCAGCTCGTCGGTGCGGGGGGCAACGCCGGCGGTGCCGGCGGCGGTGGCGGTGGCGGAATGTGCTGCACTTCGACGTCGCCGTTCACAGTCGTGATCTGAAGTTGATAGCGGCCGCCGTTGACTTCGCCGGAGACGCGCCGGCCGCCGGGATTCGAGTGAATGCTGAGGGGGAATGTGGCCTCGAAGTCGCCGTTGACCTGCGAGAGATTGCAGGTGAATGACGCCGATTGCGGAAGAATCGCCTCGACTCCGCCATTCACGGTCTTGAGACGTGCACCCGCGAAGCCGGTGACGAATTTCGCGCGGATGCGGCCGTTGACCGACTTTGCGGAAACTTCGTGCTCGCCGCCGATCTCTGCGTCGATCGTTCCATTGACGGTCGTCATCGTTGCTTCGCCCGAGATTCCCCGTGCCGCGATGCGCCCGTTGACTGTCTTGAGGTCGATCGCGGCGGAGGGAGGGACCATCAGGTCGTAGTCGATCTGGAGCTCGTCCGACCGGAAGAACGGAATGGAAACCGTTACCCGGCTCCTCTTCTGCGCGATGCGCAGCGTGTCACCTTCGACGATCGACTCGAAAAAGCCGAAGTTGGGTTTGTCCTTCGATGGGGAGACTCCGCGCGATTTAACGCGCGCGACGAGCTCGACTCTGTCGCCCGGTCCTGCCTGAACCGAGAGGCTGCCGTTGACCCCGTCCACCTTCACGGTCCGGATTCCGGCCGCCTGCCAGTTGCGCTCGACCGTGACCTCGTGCTTTTCTCCCACGGCGCACGCGGAGAGCAGCGTCGCAGCGAGTAAATAAACACAAGGTCTGAGCCGGTTCATGGTCGTCACCACTCACCTGATACGGTAGCCTTCTCCCCAGGTTTCAGAGCACCAGAGATGGAAACGTCACAAACCACGCTTTTGAGGATCGCAGCCTTCCTGGTCGACGCCTTGTCGATCTCGATCGTCCTCGTTCTGCCCGCCTCGCTCGTGAGTTACGCAATGGCCTGGATCGGCGGCTCAGTGAAGGTGATCCAGCTCGTCTGGTGGGTCGCCCTCGGCATCATCGTAATTGCGCTCCTCATCCGCGACGGCTTTCGCGGGCGTTCACTCGGCAAACAGATCCTCGGCCTGCGCATGCTTACGCCGCGAGGCGAGCACTGCGGCTATGGCCGATCGGTCGTACGCAACATCCCGCTCATCGTTCCGATATGGAATGTGGTCGAGGTGGCGCTTGTGCTCGCCGGCAAGCCGCGCACCGGCGACAGAATCGCAAGAACGACCGTCACGAAGGAGTGATCACGCTCAACGCGTGAATTGAAATCGTTTCTCGGCGAGCGTCCGCTCGAATGCGCCCGCGATCGACCGCCGTACGTCGAACGTGAAGCGATTCTCATCGCCAAAGTCCTCAGCCGTGAGAAGTATGTTGGGCGGCGCGATCAGGCGATACGCCGCGTTCAACATTTCGAAAGGCACGATGACGACGAAGCGGTCATAGAGGTAGCGATCGAGGAGCGGTGCATCGCGCAATGCCTCGTTCGCGGTCTCGCGATACGCGCGTGCGAGCCCGCCAGTCCCGAGTTTCACGCCGCCGTACCACCGCACGACGACTACGCCGAGGTCGAAGAGGTCAGCGCTCTCGATTGCCGAAAGGATCGGCTTGCCGGCGCTGCCGGACGGCTCACCCGCGTCGGAGCTGCGCTGGCGAGTCTCGCCATCGGCGAAGAGGCGGAAGGCCCAGCAGTGATGTGTGGCATCGAAGTGACGTTTCTCGATCGCGTGCAAATGCGCGAAAAAGTCGTCATCGCTCGTCGTATGAAACGCGATGGCGCGAAAATCGGACCGTTCGATCTTCTGCCGCGACTCAGCCGTCTGCGCGAGAGTGCGGTAGTGATCAGGCGGCATTGTGGGAGCTCGGCGTCACGTAGCGGTTCCCACGAATGATGAAGCGCAGGGGCCAGAGCTTCGCGTCGCCCGCTCCGTCGATGCCGATTCGCGGAGTCACGCCGATCGAGTCGTCCGGCACTTCGCTGTCGCGCCCGGTGAGATAGAGCCTGCTGCCTGCGAGCGACTCGCCGTCGAACGTGCGGTCGATGCTCATCGCCTTACAGATCTTTCCCGGCCCGTTCATCAGATCGAAATCGCGCTTCGCCTTCGGCCGGTTCTCGCGCATCAACTCGATTCCGCGCAGCGGCTGCGCGCCACGAACGAGCACCGCTTCCGCGGTTCCAGCCTCCTGCGTCACGACATTCATGCACCAGTGCATTCCGTACGTGAAGTAGACGTAGGCGTGTCCCCCTTCGAGGTACATCGACTCGTTTCGCTCGGAGCGAAGACCGCGACGCGCGTGGCTGGCGGAATCGTTCGCCCCGAGGTACGCCTCGCTCTCGACGATGCGGGCGGCGAGGAGTTTGCGGCCGATCCTGCGCCAGAGCACGCAGCCGAGGAGCGCGTGCGCGACCGTCACGGTGTCTTGCAGGTAGAACTCGTGCGGAAGCTTCGCAGGACTCACAGACTCGATCTCGAATTGCGCCGGTGATCGAGCTGCTCTTCGCTGACGTGCCGGTTGATCAGCTTCATCAGCTCGTCGTGAACTCGCGGCGTTGCGCCGACGATGTTGCCGCGCTCGAGCCAGCGGTCGCCGCGCGAGAAATCGGTGACGATCCCTCCCGCCTCCGTCACCAGCAGTGATCCGGCCGCTACGTCCCACGGCGCGAGATGTATCTCGAAGAATCCGTCGAACACACCCGCCGCCGTGTATGCGAGATCGAGCGCCGCCGAGCCCGCGCGCCGCACTCCCTTCGCGATCCGGATCACGTCCTGAAAAATCGCCGTGTAGACGCCCACGTACTCCTGGGCGCGAAACGGGAATCCGGTCGCAAGGAACGATCCCTCGACTGCCGCGTGATTCGAGACGCTGATGCGCCGGCCATTGCGAAATGCGCCCGATCCCTTCTCAGCGGTGAAGAAGAGATCGCGCAGCGGCTCGTAGACGAGTCCTGCAATCGTCTCGTTGTTTTTTCGCACCGCGATCGAGATGGACCAGAAGGGAAAGTGCTGGAGGTAGTTCGAGGTGCCGTCGAGTGGATCGATGACCCACGTTCGGTCGCTCGAGCCAGCGGTCGCGCCGCTCTCCTCGCCGAGGATGGAGTCGCCCGCCGAGAGCTCATGGATGCAGTCGACGATCGCCTTCTCGCTCTCGCGATCGGCGGCGGAGACCCAGTCGTTGCGCGACTTCAAGTCGGCGTCGTCTTTCCCCAGCGTTTCCCAATACTTCATGAGAATGGCGGCCCCGCGGCGGGCAGCTTCGGTGGCGATCTCGATGTCGTTCATGGGCGGCGCTATTGTAGGAGTTTCCCAAATTGGCGGTAGGGAAATGGAGTCATTCAGACTCACCATAGCCGGGAAATCCCATGTCAATGCGAGGTGCCTCACGCCGTACGTCGGACGCGACGGTGGTGTCGTTGCGGAGCTTCGCCTGGGACGCGGCGACGACCGCGACGTTGCACCACGCATCGCTTCCGTGGTGCGCCGGCGCGTCTCTGGAGATCTCGATGCAGTTGTCGGCGCTCGACTCGGCGCGCGGGCTAGGACCGCGCGACCGGCTCTCGCTGCTGGCGCAGTTTGCAGGGCACCAGGCATTTCTCCAGTTCGCGGGGATCGCGGACGCGGAGCTCGATCCGGCCGAGTGGATGATCATGCGGAAGCGAGGAATCGACCCGCGGCTCGTGCGGATCGCGGCACGCGGTGTCGATGCCGAATCGTCGCCGCCGCTTCTGACGCTTTTCCAGCGGTTCGCTTCCGCGATCGACGCTCCAGCGGTCGATGCGTTGCGACGTCCGTGGTTGCGCGCGGAGACGCTTTACTGCGAGATCGAGGCGAGGCTGTCGCGCGACATCGGAGCTGACCGTACGTCAATGCGCGGCGCGGCGGCGGGGGAGGTCGCCTCTCCCGGCGCGGAGGCATTGCGCGAGCTGTGGCACGAAGCAGGTGGCGTTCATCTGTTGCCAGGCGCTCGCGGCGTTCTCTCGTTGAGCTTTATGGCGGCGCTCGATCCCTCGGTGCGCGTGGTCGTGATCGAGCCGGCGCCGCTCCAGCGTTACGGGGCACTCGCTGCATTCGATCCCGCTCTTGCAGGTTCGACGCGCACAGAGTCTGAACTGGCCGAGTGCGTCGCCACTCTTCTCTCGGGCCGGAAGCATGTCATCGTCACGAAAGATCGCGATCTGCTCGATGGTGCGTCGAAGCGAGTCCTGGAGTCAGCGGCCACGTTGACCTCCGCAACCTGGCTCGAGCTCGGCGGCGATGCGCCACAGCTCCCGTCCAGCCGTTACTTCGCGGTGTCGTCGCGACTCGCTGCCGTCGAATCTCTGCAGAATCGTCTCGCGACGCAATCAGATCCACCCGCGTGGCTCGATGCGTTCGTTCGATCGGATGACTACGCCCGCTTTCTGCAGACGGGGTCGCTGCCAGTCGAGAAGAGCGCGTTCGCGGCTTTGGGCGAGCCGCGTCGCTCCTACGTTGCGGCTCTCGCGCTGCTCGGACAGAGAGTACCGGTCGACCTCGCTCGCGGGTTCCTGCGCGATTTTCTCTTCGATCATCCGCTCGAGTCTCTCGTCGTGCCGGGTGTCACCTCGCTGTCGGGAGACGAGCTGCTCTTCGCGTCCGAGGAGATTCGCGAACATTGCGCGCGTCACATTCCGCACGCGTCGCGTCCGGCGCTCTGCAGTGCCGCAGCCTCGGTATCTGCCGGATCGCAGGCAGCGTTTCTTCTGATCGAGTGCGGCGAGGTCTCCCAGGGTCTCGCGCTACTCGAGCGCGTCGAGTGGGAATCGGCGGATGAAGCAGTCGAAGCTTTGACGCGCGTTTCGCGTGCGAGTCTCACGCCTCCACTCGCACTCGTGCTTGCGCGTGCGCTCGCCGAGAGTGCGCGATACGCCGATGCGCGCGAGCTCGCTCCGATGCTGGAGGGGACCGAGGTCGAGCTCCTCATGGCCCTCGTCGAGCGCCGTGAAGGTGACTACGCGACTGCTCTCGCGCGGCTCGGGCGGATGACGGTGCGTGACTTCCGCGCGGCCATGCTGAGAGGCGAGCTGCTGAGACTCGATGAGCGGTACGACGACGCGCGGGTGGAGTTTGCCGGCGCGGCTCCTTCGACTCCCGAGGAGCGAATCCAGCAATCGTACGAGCTCGCGGTCCTCGCGATCGATCGCGGTTCATCTGTCGCCAGCGACAGCGTTCCGAACGATCACTACCTGGGCCTGCGTCTGCAGACGTACGCCGCGCTCGCCACCGGTGACTGCGAGTCTGCTGCTAACGCCGCGTCGCTTGCGGTTGTGCAGGCACGCTCGACGATCGAACGGATCGACGCATGGCTCGACCGGATCTTTGCGTCATTCTCGGCCGGCCGGTGGGAGGAAACACGTGCGCTCGCGATCGAGGCACTGACGGCAATCGACGAAGCGCAGGGTGACCGCGGAGCGGCCGGCATCCTCTACACGCTCGCGTATCTCGCGGCAGACAGCGGGCGGTGGGAGACGGCGGCGCACATGATCGAGCGCCTGCGCGATCATCACGCCTCCGACGACGCGGCGCGCACCTTCGAGCTGGACCTTCTCGATGCGCATCTCGAGTTCTCGCGCGGCCGGTTCGCCTCGGCCCACCGAATCGCGCTGAGGATTCTCGATCGCCCCTCACTCATCGCGCAGATTCGCGAGGCGGCAGCGCTGATCGCCGACGAGGTCGATTGGATGAGCGGCAGCCAGAATCCACTGCGCTCGAAAGGTCGCAGCGGAAATCGTGAGCTCGACGACCGCCATCGCCTATTGAGTTGCAGACGAGGATCGCCTCTGCCGCTTTCCAGTGAGTTTCATCGTGACCTGTCGGAGTGGGAGATGGGTGGCCGTGCCGGGCCGACGCCACTCTCCCCTTCGGCGTCGAACAAACTCGCGCTCTACCGCTCGGCGGTCGCGCATGGACGTCAGGAGCTCGCCGCGCAACTTGCCGCGAGACTGCGGATCGACACTCCAGTGGTGGCGAGGAGAGACGGGACGGATGTCGAGATTCTTCGGGCTGCTGCCGTCACTGAGTATCCATTCGCGCACGACGCATTCGGTCCAATCCGCTGGTACTTTGCCTCGCGCAATCGCCTGGGACACTGGTCCAGTGACGGGCCCGCAGAAGTCACGCCGGCGGAACTGGACGCGGCGGGTGATGAAGGCGATGTGATTCGCTGCAGCGATCGCGAGATTCTCATGATCGAAGGTGCCGGCTCGTGGAGCGTGGAGTCCCGCAGCGCGATCTTCGCCCTCTTCCGTACGCGCGCAGAGAATCACCGCCTTCGCAGACTCGTCGACCCGGCGGAGCAGACGCCGTCTCGCATGCAGGGAACGCACGGAATCGTCGGCGAGTCACCGGCGATCCGCGCGGTCTTCGATCTGATCGAGCGCGTCGCGCGGCGCGATGTCGCCGTTTGTGTTCTCGGCGAGTCGGGCACCGGCAAGGAGCTTGTCGCCAGTGCGATTCATCGCGCATCGGCGCGGCGGCAGAAGCCGTTCACTCCGATCAACTGCGCCGCGCTACCCGAAAACCTCATCGAGAGCGAGCTGTTCGGACACGTCCGCGGCGCATTTACCGGTGCGGACCGCGACCGCGCGGGGCTCATCGAGTCGAGCGAAGGCGGCACGATCTTCCTCGACGAGATCGGAGAGATGCCGCTGACCGCTCAGGCAAAGCTTCTCCGTTTTCTCCAGGATGGTGATTTTCGTCGAGTCGGCGAGACGACGAATCGCATCGCCGACGTGCGCGTCGTCAGCGCCACCAACCGCAAGCTCGAGACTGCAGTCGAGGAGGGGCGCTTCCGCGAGGATCTCTACTACCGGATCCGCGGCGTCGAGATTGCGCTTCCTCCACTTCGCGATCGGGGAAACGACGTGCTGTTGCTGGCGCGGCACTTCGTCGACGGGGAAAGCAGCCGCCATCGAAGCGGCCCCTCCGCCTTTTCATCCGAAGTCGAGACGCTTCTACGAGCCCATCGCTGGCCGGGAAACGTGCGCGAGCTGCAGAACACGATCCGCGCAGCACACGCGATCGCAGGCGACGTACGCGAGATCGAAATGCAGCACCTTCCTGAGCGGGTGCGGGCCGCGACTCCCGCGCGTGCCGTCGCCGGCTCGTATCAGGACGCGGTCACCCGCTTCCGGCGTGATCTGATCGAGAAATCGCTGAACGCGGCTTCAGGCAATCAGAATCGCGCCGCCGAGATACTCAATATGTCGCGCCAGGCTCTCGCATACCAGATCCGCGAGCTCGGAATCCTCGTCAAATCATTCCGAGCATGAGCGAGGAATGACTCCGTGTCACAGATCGACAACGCGTTGTAGCTGATCTTCGCCATTCGGTCACATGCGCAGCGCATCCCCCGTACAATCCTCGGACCGCCTATGACCCCTTTCCAGCGCATCGCCGTCGCAGCCCTCGTGCTTCTCGGACTGACGCGCTGCGCGCTCTACTCCGACGTGTCGATCGGCCCTCTCGTGGTTGCGCCCGCGAAGCTGGACCGCGGCTCCGATGTGCAGTCGATGGTGAAAAAGGCTGACTACCTTCGTGCCCTCGAGATGGCGGTTCCGATCGACGGCCGGATCCGGAAGAACGCCGCCGATCTTGTCAGCCTCGGCCACGCGGAGCTCGCCGCAGGACGTTATGACTCCGCGCGCAAGCACCTTCGAGCAGCAATCGAGCTGCAGCCCTTCCGGTCGACCTACGGCGAGGCCGCATGGCATCTCTCGCAAGTCGAGTACATGAGCAACAGCTTCGAGACCAGTCTCGAATGGGCGCGCACCGCGGTCGACAACGGCATCGCAATTCTGCCGTGGCATCTGCAGTATCTCGAGGAGCTCGCAACGATCCCGGTTTACCGCTTCAGCGGTCTGCCGAGCGATGAGATGCCGCTGAAGATCGGGCGCCCGGATGTGCCGCGGGTGGACGTGCGCGTGAACCGCTCGGCCACACCGGTCACCGCGGTGATCGACTCCGGAGCGGTCCTCTCGATCATGTCGGAGCGGATGGCGTCATCGCTTTCGGTCCGACGGCTCCGCGTTTCCAACGGCACATTCTATGGACTGCTCAACGAGCCGATCCCGGTGCAGTTCGGCGTCGTCGACTCGCTCGAGATCGGTGCCGTGGTCGTCGAGAACGTTCCGATCGCGATCATGCCGGACGAGAAGATGCGTTTCGTCGTGGCCGGCAAGCGCGAGTTTCGTATCGACTTCCTCCTTGGCGCGAATCTGCTCAAGGAGTTCCGCATCGATCTGACCTTCTCGCGCAACCGCGTCAGCTTCACGAGACTCAATGCGAGCGATCGTCATCCGGCCCAGAATCAGAATCTCTTCTTCGAGAACTTTCGTCCGAATGTCCGGGCGACGATCAACAAGCATGGCTGGTATCTGTTTGTTCTCGATACCGGTTCCGAAATCACGTATCTGAACCAGACGCGCATCGCCGGGCTGCCGATCAACAGCTTCACGCCGCGCGTCCACAGTGCGACGCTTCAAGGCCTGGGCGGCTCGAAGAAGCGGGGATCGAAAGTCGAGAAGGTCGAGATCGGCGTCGACAAGTGGGCAGGCTCGTTCCGCACGATCCCGATGTATGCCGCCGAGGAGCATGAGCGTTCGGTCGGAATCGTCGGTGAGAACTTTCTCAAGCAGTTCGATGTCGTGCTCGACTTCGGCCGGATGCGCCTCGACCTGAAGCGGTGGTAGGTCTGAGACAAGAGGTAACGAAAGACACCGGCTGAAGCCGGCGCTACGTCACCCGCGAATTCTGCCACGAGCCATGCTGGACGTGGCGCCGGCTTCAGCCGGCGGCTTTTCGTGCCCTCTACTTCTTCTTCCGCTCTTCTCTTTTCTTCGCCGCCCATCCTTCGATGTTTCGTTGCGGGGTGCGGCTGAGCGCGAGGGAATCGGGCGGTACATCTTTCGTGATCGTGGAGCCAGCGCCGACGTAGGCGCCGCGCCCGACGCGGACAGGGGCGACGAGCTGCGAGTCGGATCCGATGAAGGCGCCGTCCTCGAGCACGGTCTTGTGCTTATTCACGCCGTCGTAGTTGCAGGTGATCGTGCCGGCGCCGATGTTCACGTCGGCCCCGATTTCCGCGTCGCCGATGTACGAAAGGTGCGAGGCCTTCGAGCCGGCGCCGAAGACCGCCTTCTTCGTCTCGACGAAGTTGCCGATCTTCACGTCGCGGCCGAGCTTCGTGCCGGGGCGCAGATGCGCATACGGCCCCACCGCGGCTCCTTCACCGATCTCCGCGTCTTCGGCAACGGTCCCGGTCTTGATGTGAACGTTATCCGCGACGTCGACATTAATGAGATGCGATCCAGGCTCGATCACGCAGCCGTGACCGATGCGCGTGTTCCCTTCGAGCGTCACGAAGGGATAGATGACCGTGTCGTTTCCGATGGTCACGGTCGAATCGATGACGACGGTCGACGGGTTGCGGAACGTCACTCCCTCTTTCATCAGCTTCTCGACGACGCGCCGCTGAATCTCCGTATCGACCGCGGCGAGGTCCGCGCGCGAGTTCACGCCGAGAGCTTCGACGGGGTCGCCGGCGATGACCGCGCCGACGCGCTGACCCGACTGCCGTAACGTCGCCAGGAGGTCGGTCAGGTAGTACTCACCCTGCGCATTGCTGTTCGAGAGATTGCGCAGGTTATCGAAGAGATTCTCGCCGTTGAAGACGTAGATCCCGGCATTGACCTCGTCGATCATCATCTCGTCGGCGGAGGCGTCCTTCGCTTCCACGATTCTGGTCACTGAGCCATCCGGGCCGCGCACGATCCGGCCGTACATCGCCGGTTCTGCAAGCTTCATGGTCAGAAGCGTCAGAGCATTCTTCGAGCGTTCATGTTCATCGATCAGTTGCTGCAGCGTTTCGGGGCGGGTGAGCGGCACGTCGGCCGAAAGAATCAGCACCCGCTTCCCGGCGAGGCCGGCGCTTTCGAGGATGGACGCGGCCTGCAGCACGGCGTGCCCGGTCCCGAGCTGCTTCTCCTGAATGGCGTATCGCGCGCGCGAGCCGACGCTCTCCTGCACGGTCTCGCGCTGGTGGCCGATGATCATGACCGGCGGTGTGTCGGACAGACGCGCGGCGAGGTCGAGCACGTAGTCGACGATCGGTCGTCCGGCCGCACGATGAAGAATCTTGATCGTGGACGACTTCATGCGGGTCCCGAGGCCCGCCGCGAGGATGATCACTTCGAGGTTCTTTGTCATTCAGCCCATTCCGCCTTCAGCCTTCGCTTCTGCGCATTCTCTCGAGCGTCCGCCCGTACCGGTCGTAGAGCCGGAAGATCGTATCGGCGAGAGCGGCCGAGTCATGCCTTACCAAGTTCCCCTCTGCGATGATGTCGCCGAAGAATGGCGTGACGCCGAGGTCGCGCACCGCGGTGATGTCGAACTGCACGGGCTCCTGATTCTCAGCGGCGTAACTCTGCAGAATCGTGTCCGAGGGGCGTCGTCCGTTGATGATCATCACGTCGACGACCAGTCCCGCGTGCTCGATGATGGCGCTCAGATGTTCCTCGGCCGTGTAGCTGTCGGTCTCGCCGGGCTGCGTCATGACATTGCAGATGTAGACCCTAAGGGCCTTCGTGTTCCGCAGCGCGTGCGCGATCTGTTTGATCGCGAGATTCGGAAGAACCGACGTGTAGAGCGAGCCAGGTCCGATCACGATCATGTCCGCCCCGGCGATCGCCCGAAGCGCACGGTCGGGTGGTGTCGGATCGGTCGGCTCGAGCCCGAGGTGCACGATCCGCGCGTGCCGCCCCTTGTTTTGCGGTTTCTCTCCGATGATCGATCCGCTGATCGACACCTCGCCGACGAGCTCGGTGCCGTCGGCGAGTGTGGCGCGAAGGCGGATGTCGTCGAGCGTCGATGGAATGATCTCGCCGCGGATCGCGAGAACCTCCGACGCAGCGAGAATCGCGTTGTCGAATCCGCCCGTGATCGAGGTCATCGCGGTGAGCAGCAGGTTGCCGAGCGAGTGTCCTTTCAGTGCCGAATCCTGATCGAAGCGGTAGTTGAAGAGTTGCGAGAGGAGTTGCTCCTGATCGGCGAGCGCGACGATGCAGTTGCGGATGTCGCCCGGCGGCAGCATGCCGAACTCCTTTCGGAGCACTCCCGAGCTTCCGCCTTCATCGGTCACCGTCACGATCGCGGCGAGATGGCCGATCGACCACGCTCCCTCCGAGCCGACGAACGTCTTGAGGCCGCGGAGCAGGGTCGAGAGGCCGGTGCCGCCGCCGATCGCGACGATGTTCAGGCCGTGGTGGTGCATCTCCGCTCAGTCTAACGGTTCGCGAGCCGCCCGACATGGTGGCGGAGCAGCCCGAGAAACGTGAACTCGGAGGTGATACGGCTCTGGCGCTCGCTCTCGCCGCGGAAGAGATCGGTCATCAGATGCTCGCGCTCGCGGTACCACAGCTCGCTCACTTCGCCATGTGCGCGCTTCGCGTCGAGGACCGCCATGACTTTGTCGCGGTCAATGATTTCCGGGTGGTGGTTCGCGCCGAAGACGCGAGGCATGCCCGACTCGCGCTCGCGCTCGATCTCGACCATCGTCACCGTCGAGCTGTCGTCCGATTCGAATGCGAGCGGGCGGCTCTTTCCCGGCGACTCGAGCACGAGATCAAAGAGTCGGTTGTCGATGACGCGATAGTGGCGGCGGTCGGGAAGCTGCGCCGAGAAACGTGAGAACCACGGATGCGCCGTCGCTTCTTCGCTCAGCACGTTGGTCGGCATGCCGGTGCTCTTCTCCTCGCGCTGCTGTGGCCTTGCGACGCCGGTCCATCGGCAGACGAGACCGAACGAATGGCAGACAGCGATGAGCGCTGCCTCCTCCTTTGCAAGAACGCGGTCGAACAGATTGAAAAGCGGCGCTTCCCATTCGGCCGTCTCGCGGATGCCCTGCGACCACGGTTCCATCCCGTCGTTCTGGCGTGGATCGAGATGTCCGGGGCCACCTGTGCCGACGTAGAGCAGGAAGCGTCCGTTCGGCACCTCGGGGAGCATGAGGCGGCGGCGGACGTCGTACGAGAGCACGCGGAGTATCTTGCCGGTGGTGCGGAGCCGTTCCTGATGCTCTTCCGTGGCGTCCTGGATTGCGTGGATGATCGCGTCGTGGCCGATGTTCGGCCAGGAATGATTCATGTCGAGGACCGCGACGTCGATCTTCTTCGGGTCTGCGGCAGGAACGGAGCCGTCGCCGAGGCGGACGTACTCGAAGAACTCGGACGCTTCGTGGATGTTTCTGCGTTTCACCGGGGTGGGCGTGATCAAGGAGCGTGCCGCCTCACGTCAGAGTCCAATTTCGGTTTCCTGAATGATGTAGTCGACGACATCGCGCAGATCCTTTCGCTTCTCGTAGGCGGCGAGCTGTCGATCGGCGCCGGTGCGATGCTTGAGGATCTCACGGGCGTAGTAGACCTCTTTCCGCGAGCCCAGCTCGTCGACGACGTCGTCGATGAACTCGAGCAACTCGTCGAGGAGTTGTTCGAACGGCACCTCCGCGCCTTTGCCGAAGTCGATGAGCATTCCTTCGACGCCGAAGCGCGCGGCCCGCTGCTTGTTCTCGTTGATGAGAGAGCGGCGGTAGATGCGCCAGCTCATGTTCGAGTTGTAGATCTTCCAGAGCTTGACCGTGACGGCCTGGAAGATCGCAGCGAAGCAGATCGTCTCGTCGATTCGCATCGGCACGTCGCATATGCGGTACTCGAGCGTCGGAAAGAACGGATGCGGGCGGACGTCCCACCAGATTTTTTTTGCGTTGTCGATGCAGTTCGTCCGCACCAGCAGGCTGACCTGCTCCTCGAACTCACTCCAGCCGCGGAAGAAGTCGGGAAGGCCGGTGCGCGGAAAGCGCTCGAAGACTTTTGTGCGATAGCTCTTCCAACCCGTGTTGTGACCGCACCAGAACGGGGAGTTGACGGAGAGCGCGAAGATGTGCGGCAGGAAGTAGCGTGCCGCGTTCATGACCTGAATGCGGGTCTCGTTGTCTTCGATCGCGACGTGCACGTGAAGCCCGAAGACGAGATTCGCGCGCGCGATCATCTGGAGGTCGTAGATGATCTTGTCGTAGCGGGCGACTGGCGTGATCGCAACGTTCGCCCAGTGCGAGATGGGATGCGTGCCGGCTGATGCGATGCGAAGCCCGCTTTCCCTCGTCAGTCGCGAGATCTCGCCGCGCAGCCGTGTGACTTCACGCCGCGCATGCGCGACATCGGTGCAGATCGGCGTACCAACTTCGATCACCGCGTCGTGCATCTCGCGTTTGATCTCGTCCTTGAGACGCTTCTCGCCCTCCGCAAACATCTCGGCGATGTGCGACTTCAGCTCACGGGTAGCCGGATCGACGACCTGAAACTCTTCCTCGATTCCGAGAGTGAAGGAGGGTTTTGGTGGCATGGCAGTAGTGTATGGCAACTCTCATCCTGAGCCGCGAAGACGGTTCGCTCCGAGTCTTCGGCCTCTGTGTGGCGCCGCCGACCCGCGGCGGCGCTCTGCGGCCGTCGGAACAGGTATCGCCCAATAACTCAGGGTCGCCGCCGCGGATCGGCGGCGCCACACAGAACCGCCGTTGACCTCAGGGTTGACCTTGGGGCTCGTACTTCTTGTTCAGAACCACAGGCTCTCCTGCGGCCTTCTCCGGGTTCATGATCGTGGGCCACGCGCCGGTCAGCTCGAAGCGGCGCTTTTTCGTCGCGATCTCGATCAGCACTTCGGCCATGTTCTCGACCATCCAGTCGAAGTTTTCCTGGCCGACCGAGTTCACGTCGGCGTCGGGCGCGCAGTTCATGAAGTCGATCGCATACGGGATGCCTCCGCGGACCGCGAACTCGACCGTGTTCATGTCGTAGCCCAGGCCCTCGCAGAGCGCCAGCGCGTCGCGATTGATCTTCGCCTCGAACGCCGGCTCCATCGGCGGCGGGTTCTTGACATAGCGCAGATGGAACGGTTGCTTCGGGTCATATGCCATGATGCGCACGCGCTTGCGGCCGAGAACGTAGCAGCGGTAGTAGAGCTCGAACTCGATCGCTTCCTGCGCCATCATCGTGAGATCGCGCGTCTGGTCATAGGCGGCGAAAAACTCGTTCGGGTTGTCGATCTTGTAAACGTCCTTCCAGCCGCCGCCGTACGCCGGCTTCATGAAGATCGGGAAGCCGAGGTAGCTGAAGACCTCGTCCCAGTTCACCCATTTCATGTTGCGGAACGACTTCGCCTCGGTGCTGGGCGGGTACTGCTTGTGCGGAAGGAGAACGGTTTTCGGAACTGCGACCCCGGCGGCCGTTGCGACGAGGTTGTCGAAGAACTTGTCGTCGGCTGACCACCAGATCGGATTGTTGACGACGCGGACTCCCGACGCGATTGCGCACTTGAGGTACGAGCGGTAGAACTGAATCTCGTGGCTGATGCGGTCGAGAATCACGTCATACGGAAAGACGCCATCGTCCTTCACGTATGACATCTCCACCGGTGAGGCCTCGACACGGTCGCCTCCCTTGCGATTGATCGCATCGATCAGCGCCCAGGGAAACGTGTCTTCCATCCCGAACAGAAGGCCAACTCTTTTTTTAGCCATTCTCTCTAGCTCTCCGAAGGGGCGCATCGTATAGAATCCTCGCGCAGAAAAACAAACTATGTACCGCGAACATGGACAGTGGTGGAGCCCTTCCCTCGGCAAGACGATGGAATTCTTCTGGTTCGGTAAGTTCGGCCGGCCCGTGATTCTCTTTCCAACGTCGGCCGGCCGTTACTACGAGAACGACGACTTCGGGCTGACGGCCTCACTCGCCGACAAAGTCGACGCCGGCGAGATCCAGCTCGTGCTCGTCGACACGGTCAACGACGAGAGCTGGTCCAACGACTCGATCCACCCGGCAGTGCGCGTCGCGCGGCATGTGCAGTACGACGCCTATCTGCGCCATGAGATGGTCCCGTACATCTTCAACAGGGCGCAGCGCGGTGACCTCACTGTGTACGGAGCGAGTTTCGGCGCCTATCACGCGTCGAACTTCGCGTCGCGCTATCCCGACATCGTCAGCCGCGCGATCTGCTTCTCCGGCGTCTACGACATCTACGCGTTCCTCCACGGCTACTGGGACGAGAACTGTTACTTCCACTGTCCGGTCGCAAACATCGCGAACATGAACGGTGAATGGGCCGGACGCCTGGCCAGGGTCAACTGGGTCATCGCCACCGGCGAGCATGATTCGATCGTGCAGAAGAATCGCGATTTCTCGAATCTGCTCTGGTCGAGGGGGATTCCGAACTACTCAGAGTTCTGGGGCGGGGTTTTCGGCCATGACTGGCCGTGGTGGCGCGAGCATCTGAGACGATTCGTGTAGCCCCGGGCCGCGAGCGCACCCCCCGCCCATCCTGAGCGGAGCGACCGTCCCCCATCCTGAGCGAAGCGAAGGATCTTCTGATGTGTCTAGCAAGGGTCGAGGCTAGAACCTCGTGCGTCCCAAGT
>JAENWF010000139.1 GCA_016650215.1 Thermoanaerobaculia bacterium | reverse complement strand
GCGAGACTTTCTGAGTGCTGAGTGCTGAGTGCTGAGTCCTGAGTCCTGACTACTTTGTGAGTGACGGGAGACGGCAAATGATTTTGCTCGTCACGCGTCACCCCATCAGCACCCAGCACTCGGAACCCAGCACCCAGCACTTAGCACTCAGCACTGATTTAAGCAGCCCGCGGCCGTCTTCGCCGATCGGCGATCGTTTCTCTTAGAAACTTAAGCAGCGCGCGTTCTTCCATCGAGAGTCCCATGCGGACGACAGGGCTGCCTCTGCGCGTTTTGCGAAGCATCTCGAACGGCTTGCCTGCCATGTACTCGTCGAGGAGGCGGGGGCAGATGTAGGACGACTTGCAGACGGCGGGGGTGTTGCCAAGCCGTTCGGACGTTGCAACGACTGCCTTGCGCACTTTGCGCTTTCGCTCGGTCTTGGTTTTCCCCTCTCCTTCCATCGCGAGTGCGATCGAGCAGAGGAGGGTGCCGGCCCACGTGCGGAAGTCTTTTGCGGTGAACTCTGCGCCGACGATGTCTTGAATGTAGTCGTTGACATGGCGGTCCTTGACGTCGAGGACCCGTTCACCCTGAACGTACTTGAAGAGCTCCTTGCCGTCGATCGCCTTGAGCTGGCGCACGATCGACGCCACTTCTCCGTCGCGGATGCGGCGCTGCTGCTGCTTGCGCCATTTGCCGATGTAGTCGAACTTCAGAACGTCCTTCGCGAGATCGACATGGTTGGCGCGCACGGTTGTGAGACCGTAGGTCGACTCCGAAGCCGCGCTCTTGTCATTGCCGACGCGGAAGAATCCCTGGTCGATCAGCCGGACGATGGCCGCGAGGACGCGCGGACGGTCGAGCGTCGCGCGTTTGAGATCGGCGCGGACGCGGCGTCGGAGCGCAGGAAGCGCCTCGCCGAACTCGACGACGCGGCGGAACTTCGCCTCCTCGCGCTGCTGCCGGAAACGGACGTGATAGATGTACTGAGTCCGCCCTTTTTTGTCGACGCCCACGGCCTGCAGAGGAGCTGAGTCGCTCCGCGCGATCCGGACGTTCTGCCACGCTGGGGGGATCCGGAGCTTGCGGATGCGTGCGAGCGTCTTCTCGTCGCGCACTTCGGCGCCCGCGGCGGTACGAAATTCGAAGCCGCTTTCCTTCGATCCCTCGCGGCGGATGCCGTGATTGTCGAGGTGCCACCGCCGCCGGACCCCTTTTGCAGGCATGTCCCGTTCGATTTTGCGAGAATGGTGCCCCTTTGGAACTGCTGCAAACTCCGCCACTTGCGCTCACGCGCTCACAACGCATCCTCGTCCTCGCGACCACGGTGGCCGTCGCGGTCACACGGATCTGGGCGCGCTCATTGACGCTGTGGGATTGGGACGAGGCGCTGTTCGCGATGTCGCTGCACGACTTCGACGTCCCGCAGCATCATCCGCACCCTCCGGGATTTCCCTTCTACGTGCTGCTCGGCAAGATTGCGCGCACCTTCATCGGCTCGGATTTCCGCGCGCTCCAGGCCGTGGTGATCGTTGCGGCGATCTCGCTCTTTCCTCTTCTGTTTCTTCTCGCTCGCGAGCTTCGCTTCACCTTCGCGACCGCATGGTCGGGAGCGCTGCTATTCGTGTTTTTCCCCAACGTCTGGTTCTTTGGCGGCACCGCGTTCAGCGACGTGCCCGGACTGGCGCTGGCGCTCGCTGCATGCGCGATGCTCTTGCGGGGCTGCCGGGAGACGCGTGCGTACCTTGCGGGAGCCGTGCTGCTTGGGCTCGCGGCGGCGGTCAGGCCGCAGGCGCTCGTCATCGCCTTTGTTCCATCGCTCCTCTCGATGTGGTGTCGATCGCGGAAGTCGTGGAGCGTAGCGCTCGCCGCGCCTCTGATCGGAGGGCTGATCGTCTTCGGGTCGTACGCTGGTGCTGCGCTGGCGTCGGAGTCGGTAGAGTCGTATCTCGGCACCGCGCGCGCTCTTCGCGAGTACGTCCGGAAGGTTGACTCGTTCCTCAACCCCGAGAGGCAGCCGCTTTCCGGGCTGCTCGACGACTTCTTCGTTGACGCGATTCCGGGCGGCCGCGCGAGCGTCGTCGTTGCTGTCGCTGCAGCATTCGGCGCGCTCGCCTCACTCTTCCGGCGTGCCCCGCGCGTCTGGCTGTTGCTCGCGATGTTTCTCCCCTTCAACCTCATGGGCTGGCTGCTGCTGGATGTCAACAGCATCTCCCGCTATTCAGTCAGCTTTGGTGCAATGTATGCGCTGCTCGCGGCGGAAGGGATCGCCATCCTCTGTTCGATCGCGCGAACTGCCGCGCCCCTCCTCCAGAGCATCGTCGTGATGGCGATCGCGCTGCGTTATTCCTGGTGGGCGGCGCCCGCGATCGGCGAAGTCCGTCGAATACCGTCTCCACCGCACGCTGCGATGACATGGCTGCTGGAAAACACTCCCGCCACCGCAACCCTCTATGCGCATGGCAGCGTCGGCCCCTATGTTTCGTACTACCTCGGCAAACGCAACGTGATCTGGCTGGAGTCGCCCGAGGAGATTCCGTCCAGGGCCGGCGGCCGGGACGAGTATTTCGTGACTGAAGGCCTCTCTTCGGGTGGCGGCGCACAGAACTTCGTTCGTCCGCGCGAGCGAATCTATGACATCGCGCGCAAGCGCTACTTCTCGGTCTCGGCGATACCGGTCTCTGGTGTCGCACGTTTCGGCAGCGGCTGGTACTGGGAGGAGGAGGATGGGAAGAGCACATGGCGATGGATGGCGGGTCGCGGCGAGATTTCATTGCAGCCGGTCGCGGGCAAGGCCACGCTGACGATCGAGTTCTCGCTGCCGACGGAAGTCGTGCCGCGCCGGCCCGTGATCGAGGTGACGCTCAATGGGCACATGGTCGAGCGCTTTGTCTGCGCAACGCCCTCCGTCCGCAAGGAGTGGACTGTCGACGCGTTGGCAGACCGCCGCAACGAGCTCGTGATCACGACCGACAAGCCGCTCAACCCGGCGCGCGAGAAGATCAACGCGGATGAGCGCGACCTCGGGCTTCAACTTTTCGCATACTCATGGCGGCCGGTATCGTGAGCTTCGACCTCGCGACGCCGCTTTCCCCGCTTTCGAAGCGCGAACGTCTGCTTGTTGCCGCTTCGACGATCGTCGTGACTCTCTCCCGCATTTTCTTCCGCGCCCGCTCGCCGTGGGACTGGGACGAGATTCTCTTCGCGCTCGCTCTCGACGACTTCGACGTACCGAACCATCATCCGCACCCGCCCGGATTTCCGCTGTTCGTCGGAGCTGCGAAGATTTTCGTAACCGCCGGCCTGTCGCACTTTCATGCTCTGCAGCTCGTGAACCTGATCGCCGGGGCGCTTCTCATTCCCGCCATGTTCCTGTTCTGCCGCGAGCTGCGGATGAAGTTTGCGGTCGCAGTGTCCGCCGCGCTGTTGTTCGCCGTTCTTCCGAATGTATGGTTCTTCGGTGAGACCGCGTTCAGCGACGTGCCCTCGGTCGTCCTCGCGCTGCTCGCATGCGGTCTTCTTCTCCGAGGCTGCCGGAGCGGGCACGCGTATCTCGGAGGGGCAGTTCTTCTCGCTGTCGCCGCGGGCTTCCGTCCGCAGAATCTCGTGATCGGTTTGTTGCCCGCCGTGATCGCCACGTGGCACCAGCTCCGCGCGCGTGCGTTCAGCCGTGTGGCGCTCGCCATCCTCGCACCGGCGGCGATCGTCGTCGCCAGCTACTGGGCGGCGGCACACGCCAGCGGGGGATGGAAGATCTATCGCGAGGCGGTGATCGCGCATCAGGAGTACATCCGCACTGTGGATTCGTTCCGGAGTCCGACGCGCCCTCCGCTTCAGAACCTCGTCGACGACTTCTTCGTGCGGCCGTTTCGCGCGCCGCTGATCAACACCGGAGTTGCGATCCTCGCACTCATCTCGGCGGCCGGTGCCCTGTTGCGGCGGAGATGGCCGGTGTTGATCGCGATCGGGACGTTCGGTCCATTCGCGATTGCTGCCTGGCTGGTTCTCGATCACATGAGCGCGAGCCGTTTCTCGATCGGGTACGCGCCGCTGTTCGCCCTGCTTCCCGCTGACGGGATCGCGATGATCGCGTCTCGACTCCGCACCGAGCGGTCGCGTGTCATTGCGCAGACCGTCCTCACCCTCGGCGGAATTGCGACGATGACGGCGTGGACCCTCCCGGCGGTCAATCGCGCGCGCGCGGAGCTTTCGCCGCCCTTCGCCGCGGTCAGTTGGATTCGCGCAAACCTTCCCACCGGCTCGCTCATCTATGCCGACAGCGGAATGGGTCCGTATTCGGAGCTCTTTCTTCGCGACTACCGCGTCCGCTGGCTGGGGGGCGGCATTCCCTTCGCGCGCCTCGAGAGCGAGCCGGCATGGGGCCTGGGGGAAACAACCAGCCAGGTCCCGCACGCGCGCAATTTTGCATGGCCGCGCACTCGGCTCTGGAATGTCGCGAGACAGCGCTACTTCGAGTCGTCCGTCGCGCCGATTGTCGCGCAGGTTTCGTTTCTCGACGGCTGGTACGGCGAGGAGAGCGACGGCCGCAGCTCGTGGCGCTGGATGGGAACGCGCAGCGAGACATTGTTTCCAGCGCTTTCAGTGAAAGGGCGGCTGACGATCCGCCTCTTCATCCCGATTCACGCGATCGGCGGCGCACCACAAGTCACCGTTTCGTGGAACGGAAGAATCGTCGACCGCTTCGCAGTCACCGAGCCGTACACTGAGAAGACGTACGACAGGCCGGCCGGAACAGAAACCAACCGCCTCGTGCTCGAAACGGATCGCGTCGCGAATCAGGCGCGGCAGGGCATAGGGCCCGACGACCGCGACCTCGGCATGCGGATCGACCGGCTCGAGTGGGTCGCGGTCAGGGATTGAACTGGATGATCTGCGGCCACCACGTCTTCACGCGCTTGCCGTCTTTTATCGCCGGCGTGTAACGCGCTGCACGCAAGGCCCGCGTCGCCGCATCGTTGAAGCCGAAGCGGGGATCGCCTCGCAGGATCTTGACGTCGATCACGTCGCCCTTCTCAGAGATCAGGATCGTGGCAAGCACCGATGCGACGATGCGCTGCCGCGCGGCGATCGCCGGATATACGGGGCGCGCCTCGCGCACGACCTTTGGCTGCACGTCGACGGCCAGGAGATCGACGATGTCGCCTTCGCGAACTGCGGGAACTTGAACGGCGGCGGGCGAAGGAACCGTGACCAGGGGCGCCTGCGTCGTCACCGCTGGAGTGCTCGCCTGCGTGGACGTTGGTGATGGAGAAGGGACGGCTGCCAGAGCCTCCTGCGCGCGCGCCGCCGCTTCACGCCGCTGGCTGTCGAGCTCCGCTGCGGTTGGCCCTCTCTCCTCCGCGACGCTGGTTGAGGCCTGAGGAATGTTCTGCGGTGTGCTCCCGAGAACGGGAGCATTGCGCGACTGTTTCTGCTGAAGCTCCCGCGTGTACTCCGCCTGCAGCTTCATCATCTCCTGCTGCAGCTTTGCCTTCACCGCATCTTCGAAAGCCTTCCTGCGAGCGGCGTCGTCAACGGGCGTAGCCGCGAGGCCGGTCACGGAGGCGGTAGAAGGCGATGCGACGATCGGCTCCGGAATTGCGACCGCAACCTTCGGAGGAGGAGCAGATGCTGCGACCTTCGCCGGCTTGAGCTGTGCCTTCTTCGAACCGAAAAACATCCATGCCCCGACTCCGGCGGCCAGGATGAGAACCGCCGCCGCGATGAGCGGAATCCGGCTCCTTTTCTCAGCCTGCTGTTCCTTTGCGAACGCCGCGAACGGCGAAGGAGTTGGCGTAAGAGACGCCGCTGGAGCGTCAACAGGGGGGGCCTCGAGATAAGGGGCGAGGTTCAGTTTGTTCTCGCGCTCGCGTTCCAGGGCCTCGCTCTCGGTCTCCTTCTTGAGGAGGTTGCTGAGGTAGAACGCGAGATTGAATGTCGTGGCGCTGTATCGGCCGCTGTTCGCGAGCGTCGTGAGGGCCTGCTTCATGTCGGCGACGCTTGCGTAGCGGGCCGCGGGATCGATGACGAGCGACTTCTCGAGAATCGCTCGGATGTCGTCGGGCAGTGGCGGGCCGAGTGTGGTCTTTGCTCCTCGGACCGCGAGGCTGAACGCCCCCGTCGCCGAAGGATCCGGAGGCTCCTGACCCGTCACCAGGAGGTGAAGAATGGCTCCGAGCGAATAGACCTCCGAGGCTTTCGCCGGCTCGCCCGACGCCTGGTATTCGGGCGCGAAGTAGCGGCCGATGTCGGCAGCGACCGCGCCATTGCGAAGCGATGCGACGAGTCCTTTTCCGAGCTGCTGCCCAGCGACGCGGATCTCTCCGTCGGCGCTGATCCAGATGAATTGAGGGATGAGCGCCCCATGCGTGAGTCGCTCGCGGCCGAAACGGAGATCTGCGGTCGTGGCGAGGGAGAGGGCAACGCGTTCGGCGATGGCAATGGCCTGATCGAGTGGAATCGGATTCGGAGTGTTGCCTGTGCCGCCGCGTGCGCGGTCGACGACGTGCCGCAGGCTGCGGCCCCCGGAGTAGTCGTGCGCGATGAAAGGCACTCCGTCGGCGACATCGATGAGCTGGTCGCGAACAAAGGAGGTGCCGGTCAGCACCGCAGTGATCTGCGTCGCGGCGGCAGCGCTGGAGCTCAGCGCCGCACGGTCGCCGCCGGTCAGCCTTCGGAGTGCGACCAGCGGTCCGAGGGCGCCGTTCTCGATCCGCGCGGCACGCCAGAGATCACCGAGTGCGTCCGATTCGAATTTCTTGAAGAGGACGTACGGACCGAACTGATCGTAGGGTTTGTTCCTGGCGGCCATCGCACACACTCCGCTCCCGCAGATGAATCAGACCGCGGTGAGGATACCACCGGGAAGAATGGACCGGCTATGGCTGCGCGGCGGCTGCGGCACGCCTGCGGTCGCGATAGAACTGGCGCTGATACTTCTCAACGTTCCGGTTGTGCTCGTCGATGTTCGTCGAGAACGCATGCGAGCCGTCCTGCTTGGCGACGAAGTAGAGGTAGCCGCTCGCGACGGGAGCCGTGGCGGCGCGCAGCGAGGCAAGGCCGGGATTCGCGATCGGTCCCGGCGGGAGTCCGGGCGTCCGATACGTGTTGTACGGCGATTCCATCTGCAGGTCGGTCTTGCGGATGTTGCCGTTCCACTTCCCCGCGAGTTTCATTGCGTAGATCACGGTGGGATCGGCACCGAGAAGCATCCGCTTGCGGTACCGATTGAGATAGACCGATGCGACGAGTGGCCGCTCCTGAGGCAGACGCGCCTCGGTCTCCACGATGGAAGCGAGCGTGACGGTCTGATGCAGGCCGAGGCCGGTCGTGATGTACGCCATCTCGCCCGTGAAGTTCTTGCGGAAGTTCTGAACCATCGTCTGCACGATGGTCGCGACCGGCGTGCCGGGATCGAACTTGTAGGTGTCGGGGAAGAGGTATCCCTCGAGCGACGACGCCTCGGGCGCGAGGTCGCGGATCAGCTCAGGATCGTCCGTCGCTTTCTTCCAGTCACTTTCGCTACCGTAGCCCTCGGCTGCGAAGATCTTCGCGATCGCGAAGCGGTCAAGCCCTTCCCGGATCGTGACGGAGTTGAAGATCACGTCGCCTCGCACGAGCTTGTCGACGATTGCGACAGGCGACATCGGCTCGCGAAACTCGTAGACGCCGGCCTTGACCGAGTCGCGCCCGCGGAGCAGTTTCATGTAGATGAGCGGAACGTATTCGTCGCGAAGGACTCCGGCGTTCTGAAGCTGACGGAGGATCGACGCTGTGCTCATTCCCTTCCTGACTTCGACCCGCTTGCGGTCCTCGCTGTACCCGCGGTACGGAGACTGGAGCGCCCGCCAGAAGAACCATCCGCCGCCGGTAGCCAGCAGGACGCCGAACACCAGGAGGGTGAATAGCGAACCGAGGCATCCCCGTTTGCGCCGGGCTGCTATGACGCCCTCCGGCGCTGATCATCGAGATACGACTGGAGAATGACGGCGGCTGCGTACATGTCGATATCTTCGTTACGGCGCGATGCGCTGCCGCCCGCCTCGCGCAGCCGTTCAGCCGCGTCGACGGTCGAGAGCGTTTCGTCCCAGAGCACGACCGATTTGCACGATCTCTGCCGCAGCGCCGCGGCGAAGGCGTGGAACTTTGCCTCGCCAGCCGTGCTTCGGGGACGGCGGGCAACCCCGACCACGAAGGTCTCGATCTCGTGCTCGGCGGCGATCGCAGTGATGCGTCCGATCGGATCGCCCGCGGCGGCGATGACCGAGTGAGGGGTGGCGATCACGCCCGAGGCACTGACCGCCAGGCCGATCCGCTTTCCACCGTAGTCGATGCCCATCTGCGACATGCGGCGATTCTATGTCAGCGCCCTGGATTACAATGACGCCGGTCCAGGAGCATAGATGAAGAACTTCAATCTCGACGCCATCCTCGAGGCGATGCTGAAGATGTCTGACCGCGTGTCGGACCTGAACTTCTCGGTCGGCCGGCAGCCTCAGGTCGAAGTCGACGGCCAGCTGGCTCCGGTCAATTTCCCCGGACTCCCCCGTCTGACGCCTTACCAGACGGAGATGATCGCGATGCACATGCTGCGCGGGGACCGCGAAGCAACGCGAACGCTGATTCAGAACGGTTCGGTCGACATCTCGTACTCGATCCCGGGGAAGACGCGGTTCCGCGTGAACGTCTTCTCGCAGCGCGGAACGTACGCGATCGTACTTCGGGTCATCCCCGAGGGGATTCCGAGCCTCGAGGCCCTGAAGATGCCAAAGGAGCTCTTCAACGTGCCGAAACTCAAGAACGGCATCGTGCTCGTCACCGGCCCGACCGGCTCGGGCAAGTCCACGACCCTCGCCGCCCTCATCCATCAGATCAATCTCGAGAATGCGTATCACATCCTCACGATCGAGGACCCGGTCGAGTACATGCACCGCCATTTGAAGTCGACGGTAAACCAGCGTGAAGTCGGGAGCGACACGAAGACCTTTGCTCTCGCCTTGCGAGCCGCTTTGCGGCAGGCGCCGAAGGTGATCCTCATCGGTGAGATGCGCGACGTGGAGACGATCGAGATCGCGATGGAAGCGGCGGAGACCGGCCACCTCGTGCTCTCAACTCTTCACACGATCGACGCCGCGAAAACGGTCGACCGCATCATCGGCGTGTTTCCGAAGGACCAGGAGCCGCAGATCCGGACGCGGCTCTCGCAGTCGTTCCGCTACGTCGTCTCGCAGCGCCTGCTGCCGAAGGTGGGGGGAGGGCGCGTTGCCGCACTCGAGATCCTCAAGTCAACGATGCGTACCCGCGACTACATCGTCAAAGGTGAGTCGGACGGACGCTCGCTAACGGACGCCATGCACGACGGGAGTGTCGACGGGATGCAGACCTTCGACGACGAGATCGAGAAACTGTGGAACGCCGGAGTGATCTCGAAGGAGACCGCGCTCGCATACGCGACGAACCCGACAAATCTCGCGCTGCGTATGACCGACGAGCCGACGTCTGCGCCAAAACCGCAGGACGACTCCTCAATGCTGTCTCTGCTGGAGTAGAAACACGATGATCAAGATCACCTGCAGTTCCTGCCACAAGCCGCTCTCCCTCGACGAGACGAAGCTTCCGATGAAGGAAGTCAGTTTCCCGTGTCCCGTGTGCAAGACGAAGCTGATCGTCGATCGCCGCAATCTCGGCGTCCCTGGCGCCGCGGCGAACCAGTCCGCATCCCCCTCGGCGATCGCGGGGACCGAGGATGGCGATGGAGAAATCGACGATCATGAGGACGAGTTCGGATCGAAGGCGTTCATCGTCGGCACCGACCATCCGGCTCTGCGGCAGGCGGCGAAGCTCGTCGGATTCCTGCCGGTTCACTACCCGACGGCTGAACAGGCGCGCGACCGCTACATGCAGGAGCTGCCGCAGGTGATCATTCTGAATCCGGCGCAAATGACTTCGCCGCCTCTCGAGGGGATGCAGCCGATCATCTCGCTGACGCCCGGGGATCGCCGGAAGTCATTCTTCATCCTCGTGTCGGAGAATCTGCGAAGCCTCGACGGCAATGCCGCATTTCTGTACGGCGTGAATCTCGTCGTTGCGCAGAAGGACCTCGGCGCTTTCCCGCAGATTTACAAGGAGGCCTTCGCGTTTCACGAACGTCTCTACGCGAGCATGAGCGCCGCGCTTCGACTGAACGAGGCGCACTGAGGTCTCAGTGCTGCTGGATGCCTTCGGGATACTGAAGGAACGCCCCGTTCGAGTAGATGATGTCGTTGTTGAAGTTCGTTGTGGCGCCGCCGGGGAGTGTTGCGTCCGCCGCCTCGTCTTTCCCCTTTGAGCGGATGAAATAGACGTTCGCCGGAGTGGGGTTGCCGAACGCCGTCTCGGCAAAGTACTCGATGTCGTTGGTCCAGCCGTCTTTCACCGGCAGGACTTTGATGTATGTCGGGCAGAGATAGAATCCGATATCCGCATTGACCGGTACTCCGGTCATCGTGATCGCGCCCGCTGCGTTGTAGTGATTGTGGTCGGTCGCATACGCCTCCCAGGCGGTCGCCGCGCTTCGGATGTCAGCCATGGTTCTCTTCTGCCGCGAGCGGTGCATCGCGGTGAGTAGGTTAGGGATCGCAATGGCGGCAAGCACACCGATGATCGCGACTACGATCAGAAGCTCGATCAAGGTGAACCCTCTCTGCGGGCGCTTCATCCTAGACTCCAATCCACTGCTCGGCCGGGGAATGGACCAACCGAGGGTAGCACGGGTAAAAAAAAGGCGGGCGCCGTGCGGCGCCCGCCCGAAACCGATCGAAACGATCGGGAAGTTACTGCTGCTGGATGCCTTCCGGATACTGGATGAACGAACCGTTCGAGTAGAGGATGTCGTCGTTGAAGTTCGTCGTTGCGCCGCCGCCGCTCGCCGCAACTGCGGTGAACGTGCCTTCCTTGCCGGGCGAGCGGATGATGTAGACGTTCGCGGGGCTTGCGTTGCCAATCGCGAACTCAGCCTCGTACTTCATGGCGTTGCTCCAACCGTCCTTGGACGGGAGGTTCTTGATGTACGTCGGGGTGAGCTTCGCTGCGATTCCGCTGCTGACATCAGTGGCGCACTGCGTCATGACTGACAGCGAGCCGGCGGCGTTGTACTTGTTCACGTCGGTTGCATACGCTTCCCACGCCGTTGCGGCGCTGCGGATGTCGGCCATGGTGCGCTTCTGCTTCGACCGCTGCATCGCGGTGAGAAGGTTCGGAATGGCGATCGCCGCCAGGATGCCGATGATCGCGACGACGATCAGCAGCTCAATCAGGGTAAAACCTTTCTGTTTCTTGGTCATTGTTTACTCTCCTTTTCGACCTTCTCTAGCGCAACCGATATACCAAGCCGTCGATAGCGCTAAGTGTATGAAAGTAAACGAATGATTTGTCCAAACCCTATCGCATGCGACACTTTGTGGGCGTGGGTGTGGACACTTTTTGTCACTCGGAGGATGCGTATCCCGTGACGATCCGAACGGTGAAGCCAACGCCGCGGTTGAAGTAGTCGGTGCGGATCCGCTCATTGGCGGCATGGATGGTCTCGCTCTGAAAATAGTCGACTGGAAACGGATTGATCCCGTAGGAATCAATTCCTCTCTTGCGAAGGAAGCGGGAGTCGTTCTGCCAGCGGTTCAGAATCTCGGAGCCGGCCGGCGCCGAATAGGTTCGTGACGCCTCCGCGACCAACCGTTTGTAGAAAAGCGTATTCGTCGACGAGAGGGGCATGGGGCCTTCTTTGCGGAGGATCCGGCCGATTCGTACGCCGTAGGGAGCAACTCTCCTGGAAAGCCACTCAATGCGACGGTCGGGATCTTCATCGGGCAGGTTGAGCAATAGCGTGCGCATCTCGAACCCGGCGCCCTTCGGCGTGATTGCCTCCGCCCAGAGGCCGCTCTGCGTCATTTCGCGGTAACCGATCGGGAGGGACCAGAACTTTCCGCGCGCCACCGCCCGGTCCACGTCCTCGAGATGCTCGCGATATGCAATCCGCTGCGGAGCGAGATCGCGCATCCAGGCTTTCACCTCCGGCACGATCCTGGAGGGGGATCTCGAAATGAACCATGGCTCGAGAGCAATCCTGGCTCGCTGCAGGTTCGAGCGTGTGGAACCTTCGAGCGTGAGACTCACTGTCTGTTTCGTGCCGATCTCGATTCCGAAGTACGTCATCTTCTCCGACGTCATCTCGGTGATTCCACCCTCGTTCAGCGCGAAGCGAACTCCGCTCAGGATGTCGGGGCGATGCTCCACGAGCCACTTCATGCCGAGATCGCTTCCTGCTTCTTCGTCGGCGACGGCGAGAAAGATGATGTCGTTCTCAGGGGGGCGCCCGCTCCGGGCCACATCAAGGAATGCCCGCAGGAAGCAGATCCCCGTTGCTTTCATGTCGAGCGCGCCGCGGCCGTACAACTCGTTGAAGTGGATCTCTGCTGCGAACGGCGGACGTTTCCAACCCTCGTTCGTCGCGGGGACGACGTCGATGTGGTGGAGAAGGAGCAGTCCCTCTCCTGATCGCTTCCCCTTCAAGCGGGCGTAGACATTCGCGCGCCGCGGGGCGGACTCGATGATCTCCGCTCTGACTCCGGCTTTCTCGAGTTGGGAGGCAAGCCACCGCGCCGCGGGCAACTCGTTGCCCGGCGGGTTCGAGGTGTCGAACTTCAAATACTGCTGCAGCATCTCGAGCTCCGGGCTGAACTCGATGTTTTTCGGGATGTACATTCGATCGCGCCGCACCTGCTCGTCGAGCGCCTTGCGGTGTCGCGTCATCCAGATCGTCGATCCCGCAAGAGCCAGCACGAGGATCGTTGCCGCGATCCGCTCGTTCCGATGCCGCCGTTTCTTCTCTTCCGGTGTCATGTCTGCCTGCGCTTTCGCCCCATCCCGGCCATCAGCACGAGGATCGATACAGAGAAGATGCTGATGATGCCGCCCTTCCCGACCAGGTCGTTCCAGTAGCGCATATCGACACGATGGCGTCCTTTCGGGACTCGCACACCCTGATAACCGATGTTCGTGATGAGGGGCTCGACCGGCCGGCCGTCGATCGTGATCCGCCAGTACTTGTGAGGCGTCACGCTCATGACGAGAAATCCATCTCCCCGGCTCTCGATGTCGATTGTCGCCGTATTTGCCGTTTCGCGGAAGCGCGTTACCGTCCCGCTGGCGGGAACGAACGACCTGGCGCTGATGAATGCAACGCGGTTGCTGAAGGATTCGGTTGAGAGCTTTTTGACGAAGTCGGCGCGGTTGCGGATCTGAACGATCTGGTCGGCAAAGTAGTACCGCGGGTGCTGCTCAACATCGATGAAACGGATCGGCAGCGCGTTCTTGAAGTCGCCGTGCGTTCGCTTCTTTTCCTCGTCGAAAGAGGCGTACACCGCACGGTATCGCGCGTTCGACATCGCCATGAACGGCTTCCACCAGTCGCTGCGGCCCCATCGTTTGACATCCCAGACCGACTCGGTCAGGTCGATCGTCGGCAGCAGCGCGGTCTTGTCGTAATCGCGCTCGATCACCATCGAGAAGTCGTGGCCGGCGGGCGTCATCGGTAAAAGCCCGTTGCGGACAATCCAGTAGACGGCGTCTCCCGTCGAGAGAAACCTGCGAGCCGGATCCTCGTTTCCGTACCAGTCGGCTTCATGAAAAATCCGGTAGGAATCCCGGTTCTTCGCGAGCGTCTGAGCGACCGGGGGAGACGCTGTGAAGAAGCGCGACGGCATCCGCGGATTCAACTCGTGCATCGCGAACCCGAGGTCCAGGCAGAGGAACAGCAGTGCTGACGAGAACCAGATCCGCCTGCGCGAGGTCGTGACAGTGAGCAGTAGCGCGACGAGCGCGCAACCTCGCACAGCGGCCGCAGCCCAGTCGATGCGGGAGATTGCGATCATGCGCGTCGTTCCGCCGCCCGCTGTCATACCCCAGATCTTCATGAATACCCGGGGATAGAGCGGCGTGAACGCGACGATGGCGATGACGAGGGCGACCACCGTGGTCGCGAGCGCAAAGCCGGCAGCGGCGTCGCGCAGATCTCTGTCCCCAGCGAGGATGCGATCGAGAACGCTCGAGGCGAAAATGATGAGCGCGAAGACCGCGATCAGGATGAACTTCTCGGGGTAGCGGACCGAGGTTGCAATGCCGGCGTGATGAAGCCACTCGAGGATGGGGGTGTTGCCTCCGAGCGAGATGGCGAGCGAGAAGAGAACGAGGATCAGGACGAAGCGCGCGCCGCGCGGGCGCGCGAACATCCCTGCGACAGCCAATGCCGTCACCGCGAGCCCCGAGTAGATGCTGAAGAGAAAAGGCGAGCCCATGCCGGGATATAGACCCCCGGCCCAGTACCACATGACCCGCTTGATCGCGATGTGACCCAGGATGTTCGGGTAGATCAGCTCCGCCAGCTTCGCCCATGGGAGACTCCAGGTCTTCACGAGCGCGAAGTCGAATGCTCGCGAACGCGCCGAGTCGCCGACGTGATCGATCGCAGGGAGCATCTGAACGGCGCCGACAGAGAACGCGGCGATCGAGATGAGCGCGATCCAGAGAACATTCTTCGCCATCGACGACATGCGCCTCTCGGAGTACCAGCCGTGATAGAGCGCGTACATGCCGGTGAGGAAGCCGGTCTGCAGCACGGTGGTCGGCTCGGCGACGAGGAACTGCATGCCGAGCGAGAGCGCGCTCGCAGCGAACAGCCATACGCGCGGACCTCTCAGAAATCGCCGCACGAGAAGACATGTGAGCGGCAGCCACGCTGCGCAGAAGAGAATCGGCAGCAGATTGATGTACGACAGGTAGATGCCGCCGAGGCCGAACGCGACTGCGCCGAAGAACGACGCCGGTGCGCGCAGCTCCATCGATCGCAGCAGCGCGTACATCCCGAGAAGGCCGATGTAGATGTGGATGAGGATGTGGAGCCGGTATCCGAGATCGTAGTTCGGAAGAAGCACGAGCCAGGTGAGCGGATAGAAGATCTCGTGCTCCGGGTTCGCGGCGATCGGCTGCCCCGCGGAGAAGTGGCGGTTCCAGAGCGGCAGCTCGCCGCCGTATGCGATCTCCCGATAAATCTGTTTGGTCGGGTAGTAGTAGCGCGTGAGGTCGCGCATGTAGAAGTTTCCGAAGCCGAGCAGGACGTCGCCGAAGAAGAGCGTCGGCAGAAGAATGAGCAGTGCAATCGCCAGTTTGTCGCTGCGCGGATCGGGCGGAGGCTGAATCGGCGGATCGACCGCAGCGGACTGCGGAGTTTCAGCGACGGATTCTGTCTCCACTTGCACCGGCGCGATTCTAGCGGGATGTCTCTGCGAGCGAGGGCGGGGGTGCGGGGGCCGCGCGATCGCGGAAGATTGGATGCGACCAGACTCCCTTGCGATGCAGCTTGTAGAGAATCATCGTCTTGAGGATTGCGAGCCCGTACCGGACCGAGCGCCAGAAGCCGATCTGTGAGGCTTCGTCGAAGTATCGAGTCCGGATCGGCACCTCCCGGATCAGCATCTTCTTGGCCACGGCCTGCGCGATGATCTCGGTGTCGAAGACGAAGTCATCGGAATTCGCTTCGAAGTTCACGGTCTCGAGGAACCGCCGGGAGTACGCGCGAAATCCGGAGTGGTACTCGGAGAGGAAGACGTAAAACGTCGCGTTCTCGACCATCGTGAGGAAGAGATTCGCAAAGTACTTCCACTTCGGCATTCCTCCCTCGATCGGCCGGCCGCCGAGCATGCGCGAGCCGAACACAGCATCGCATTCGCCGCGCATCAGCGGCTCGACGAGGTGCGGAATGATCTTCGGGTCGTACTGGTGATCGGGATGGACCATGACGATGATGTCGCCGCCCATCTCGTCCATCGCGGTGCGGTAGCAGGTCTTCTGGTTGCCGCCGTAGCCGCGGTTGCGCTGGTGAACGATGGTGCGGATGCCGAGACGGCGGGAGAGCTCGACCGTGTTGTCGCGCGAGCGGTCGTCGACCAGAAGGATCTCGTCGACCCAGTCTTTTGGTATGTCGTCGTAGGTCGCTTCGAGGGTTTTCTCCGCGTTGTAGGCAGGAAGAACCGCGATGACCTTTTTCTCGCGGTGCGGCATCGGCGCGCGAGAATAGCACAGCGGGTGCTCACGGCCAGTGCGGCGGCGGAAGCTGCTTCTGTGCGTCGGCGATCGCCTGAAGATGACGCGTGAAAGGATGGTCTTTCCTGAAGCGTTTCGCGATGATGCCGGGGCGCTCGAAATGCACCTCTTCGGTCAGCGCGATGAGATGCGGCGGGCTCGGATTTCGCCTCTCGGCGACGAAACCGGCCGCGAACCAGATCGCGCAGCCGAGGATCGCGAAAGCAATCGACCGGGGACGCAATGCGCCGGCGATCGCCGCCGCCGCGATCGCGAACGGCGCGACCACCGCGAGTGGCGCCCACACATAGTGGAACAGATTGGGGACGACGCAGCCGTCGCGTAGCAGCGGCCATGAGAATGATGCCCACGGCACGTCATATCCGGTCGGGATGAACGGAAAGACGAGGGACATCACGGCCACGGCTCCCGCCGACGCCCCGAGCAGTACAGCCTCGGTCACGGTCTCGACCGCGAACGCGATCAGCAGCGCGAGAAACGGCAGCAGCGCGACAAGATAACGCGCCCCCACCGTCCGCCCGCCGAACCAGTTCGGATAGCCGGCGAACGTGAGAAGGATGACCGCGGGCGCTGCGAGGAGAGCGATGAACCCCGCGCGCGAGAGCACTTTCCGCGCTCTCGCGATCCCCGCGAATGCGAAGAGCAGCACCGGCGAGACCACGAAGAGGCCGCGCGATGGATCAAGGAGCAGACTGAGGAAGATCTCGGGCGATGGGAGACCGATGCCGAAGAGCCCTCTGTTCGCGAGCTCGCGCAGATGCGCGTCGGACTCGAAACCGGACGAGAGGCTGAAGATGCTGCCGAACGCGAGGTGGTTATAGATCGCGAGCACGAGCGCGAACGGCATGCCGCCCCCGATGACGCGCAGGAGGCCTGCGAGGCGAAGCGCGGGAATCGCGCAGGCGATCAGTGCGGCGGCGGGGAGCGCGGAAGGATACTCGGAGAGAACCGCGAGCCCGATCAGCGCTCCCGCTCCGAAGTCGGACATCGGTCTGCGCTCCGAGGCGAACAGCAACGCCCATGCGCCGAAGAGCGTGAACGCGGAAAGAGCGTGTGCGAAGAAGAGAAGCCCATATGCGAGAAGCGGCGTCGCGAAGAGCAGAGTCGTGACGGCGAGCCGGATTCTCGCTTCGCTGCATCCGAGTCTTCGCGCGACCGATGCGAGCCAGATCGCGAGGAGGAGCGCGGGCAGGGTCGCACCTGCAATGCGCATCGCATTCAGCGTTGCGCGCATCGTCGAGACCGACGGCGGTCCGACGATCGCGCGGGCAGCCGCGTAGACCGGAAGCGTGAGCAGCGAGCCGCCGGGAGCCTTGTTCGAGTAGGCGCGTCCATCGACGCGCGCGAGGTCAGTGATCGGGATGCCGGTCGCCTCGAGAACCGGCGTGACCTCGACGGTTCCGAAGTCGACGATGGCAACATCGAGGATCCACCGGCTGTACTCGTTCGGCGAGATCGCGTGCGGAAAGATCGGGACGACGAGGAGCGCGAGGATCGAGTAGAGGAGAACGGGAACGATCTCGCCTCGACTCTCGCTGCGATCCGCCTGCACGCGAATCGAGAATAGCACGCTCAAAACGGCCAGGAGACGGGAGGGAGCGCGAGCTCGCTCGCACGCCGCTGCGCGAGTCGCGGCTGCTGCGAGAGGACGCCCGGCAGTGCGCGCTCAATCGCTCCCGGCTGCTCGAAGTAGACCTCCGCGATATAGGCGCGCTGGAGGCGTAAAACAGGATCGCCACTCCGAAGCGCGATTACGCCGGTCGCCATGGCCACGAGCACTCCGGCAAGCGCGAGGATGAGCGTCTTTCGATCGGAGGCCGCGACGACCGCGCCCGCGATCAAAATCAGCGGGACCACGATCGCGAGAGGCCGCGCGACCAGATGCAGCAGATTCGGCGCAAGAAGTCCCTCGCCGAGCAACGGCAGCGCAAGCGTTCCCCACGGCAGCGGAAACGCGTTCGGCACAAACGGGAAGACGATCGTCGTCACGATCACTGCCGCTGCCGACCACCCCGCGGCGACCGACTCAATGAGCGATGGCGCACGGAAGAGCAGCGCGAAGAGAAGAAACGGGACCACCGGCAAGATGTAGCGCGGTCCCGTCGTCCAGCCGCCGTGCCAGTTCGGATAGCCCGTATGAACGAGAAGGAGCGCCGCCGGAACAGCGATCAGCGTGATCCACGATGCACGCGGCAGACGATGCCGGACCGATGCGAGCGCGATCAGCGCGATGATCAGCACCGGCGCAAACACGAAAAGCCCCTTGCCGGGATCGAACAGGAGGCGTCCGAGGTTTGCAGGCGATGGAACGCCGATGCCGAGAAACGCGGTGTGCGCTAGCGTGCGGTACTCCGGCAACCGGTCGAACTGCGTTGGAAACCGTACCGGACTTCCGAAGGCCGCGTAGTGGTACAGCGCCATGGTCGCGGCGAGCGGCGCTCCTCCGGCGATCACGAGCGCGACTCGGCGCCACGCGCGCATCAGGAGCAGCGCGAGCACGAGGACTGACGCAGGGATCGCCGCTGGATACTCCGACAGCACGGCGAGGCCGATCAGCACACCGGCCGTGATGTCTCGCCCCATCGAAACCCGTGGACCGAAGAGCATCGCCCACGCGGCAAAGAGCGTTGCCGCGACGAGTGCATGAGAGAACAGAAGCAGTCCGTACGTGAAGAGCGGCGTCGCGAAGAGCAGAAGCCAGACGACAAACGCGATCCGGCCGCGATTGATGACATACGCGGCGCCAAGGCGGAGGAAGAGGATCGCGAGGAGAAGAAGCGGAAGCGTTGCGCCGACAATCCGCATCGCGGTGACGACGGGTCTCAGATTCTGCGCCGACGGAGGACCGGTGAAGAGGCGCGCGGCTGCGTAGCCCGGAAGGCTGATGAGTGCGAGCCCTGGAGCCTTGTTCGAGTAGAAGCGCCCTTCGCGTTCTGCGAGATCCTCGAAGCGCGGCCCGAGGATCGCTGCAAAACGAGTGACTTCAACCGCGCGATCTTCGGCGAGCGCAGCGGCGAGGACCCACCGCGAGAACTCGTTGGGGGAGGGAAAGTGCGGGTAAACCGGAACGAAGATGAGCGCGAGCAGCGCGTACGCGGCGATCACCGCCCACGCGCGCCGGTTCATCATGCGGTCGCGAGAGCCTCTCGCAGCGCGTCGCTCACCGGCACGCCTGCCGTATCGCATGCGCGTGTGATCGTCTCGTACGCTTCCCGCTTCTTCCCGCCGCGCAGCATCTCGAGAATCCCGCCGGCGATGATGCCATCGAAGAACTTCTTCCGGTCGATGTCGGTCGGCAGTTTCTTCTTCGCAGCCGTGCGGAGCGTGCCGAGAAGCCGGTTGACTTCGTCGTACTCCGGTCCCACGAACCTCTGTATATCTTCCTTGAGCGTTCGCGCGAGCGCGGGACTCTTGCCGCCGGTCGAGACGGCGATCTGGATCGAGCCGCTTTCGACGATCGCCGGCACGATGAACTCGCAGAGGTGCGTCACATCGACCACGTTGACCGGAATGTGGCGGCGCCGGCAGTCACGCGCGATCCGGCCGTTGACGCACTTGTCGTCGGTCGAAGCGATGACGATCGAGGCGCCTCCGAGGTCCGACTCCTCGTACGATTTGCGATGGATCTCGAGCACGCCCTCGCGCGCCCACTGCTCGATCTCGTCGGTGAACTCCGGCGAAACGATCGTCACGCGTGCACCGTATTTCATCATCGTCTCCGCCTTGCGGGCGCAGACGTTGCCGCCGCCGATGATCAGGACGGGACGTTCCTCGATGTCGAGGTAGATCGGATAGTACGGATAGTTTTTCTTCACGAAGGGGAAGATCACATCATCACGTCGCCGTGTGATGTGTTGACTGTCACTCGTGCAGTGTGCGCTCGCCGCCCCCGGTTACTTCGACTTCTTTGCGGGGGCTGCGGCCTTCTCGACGGCTGCTGCGCGGGCCGCGCGAGCCGTTACGCGCTGATTCGCCAGCTTCCGCTTCTGCACAGCCGCGCGCGCTTTTTCGCCATTTTTGAGAGACATGATTCACCTTTTCCTTCCGCGCCGCGCAAGGCGGCAGCATGTTTAGTAGATCGGGAAACGATCGCAGAGCTCTTTCACTTCCTTCTTCGCCTGCGCGGTCACGCCGGCCTCGCCTTTCGCGTCGAGAACGCGCGCGATGAGAGTCGCGATCGTCTTCATCTCCGCCTCGCGGAGGCCGCGGGTCGTTACTGCCGGCGTTCCAATACGCACGCCTGAGGCGACCATCGGCTTGTTCTGATCGAACGGGATCGTGTTCTTGTTGACCGTGATGTTCGCCGCCTCGAGCATGTTCTGCCCGTCCTTCCCGGTGATGCCCTTCGAGAAGACGTCGGCCATGAAGAGGTGGTTGTCTGTGCCGCCAGAGACGATGCGGAACCCGGTGTCGGCCACCGCCTTCGCGAGCGCCTTCGCGTTGCGGACGATCTGCGTCTGGTACTCCTTGAAGTCCGGCGAGAGCGCTTCCTTGAACGCGACCGCCTTCGCCGCGATGATGTGAACGAGCGGGCCGCCCTGCACACCGGGGAAAACCGCACGGTCGAGGTCCTTCGCGTACTTTTCCTTGCAGAGAATCAGGCCCGCGCGCGGGCCGCGCAGAGTCTTGTGCGTCGTTGTGGTGACGAAGTCGGCGTGCGGAACGGGAGAGGGGTGATTGCCGGTGACGACGAGGCCGGCGATGTGCGCGATGTCGGCCATCATGAGCGAGCCTGAGCGGTCGCAGATCTCGCGGATCCGCTTGAAGTCGATGACGCGCGAATACGCCGAGGCGCCGCAGATGATCAGGCGCGGCTTGTGCTCCTCGGCAAGCTTCTGCATCTCGTCGTAGTCGATCAGCTCGTCCTCTTTGCGGACGTGATACGCGACGACTTTGAAGTCGCGGCCGGAGTACGAGAGCGGATGGCCGTGCGTGAGATGCCCGCCGTGCGCGAGGTCCATCCCCATGATCGTGTCGCCCGGCTTGAGCATCGCAAAGTAAACGGACATGTTCGCCTGCGAGCCGGAGTGCGGCTGGACGTTCGCGTGCTCGGCGCCGAAGAGTTCCTTTGCGCGGTCGATGGCGATCGTCTCGACGATGTCGGTCGGCCCACATCCGCCGTAGTAGCGCTTGCCCGGATAGCCCTCGGCGTACTTGTTGGTGAATACCGAGCCCATTGCAGTGAGAACGGCGCTCGAAACGTGATTTTCGGATGCGATCAGCTCGAGCGTGTCGTTCTGGCGGGTGGTCTCGAGACGGATTGCGTCGGCGACCTCCCGGTCGACCTCCGCGAGCGCGCGATGGAGAAACTCGTGCCCCATCGCGGCATGGGGTTCTTTGGTCATCGGCATGTGCAACGTTCTCCTGGGGCGGATCTTACTCGATAATCAGAGGGGATGAGCACGAGGTCGAGGGTGATTCTTGCCGCTGCAATTGCCGCGATTCTGGTCGCTGCATCGCACGCCGGTTTCTTCTTTTTCCGCGACAACTTCAGCACGCACTACCCGGTAAAATTTCTCTCCGCGGCCGCGTATCGCGCGTTCGAGATTCCGTACTGGAACTTCGCGGATGGGGGAGGGCAACCGCTCGCAGGGAACCCCAACACGCTGACCTTCTATCCCGACAACGTGCTCTATCTGATCCTGCCGGTGCATGCCGCGTTCAACCTTCATTTTCTGATCCATCTCGCGATCGGATTCGCGGCGATGCGTGCGCTGACGCGATCCTGGTTCGGCGCGTGGTTCTATCTTCTGAGCGGAGCGGTGATCTCGGCGACCTCGTTCTACAACCTCGTCGTCGCGGTCGCGATGATTCCGCTCGCACTGCTCGCGGCGGAGCGCCGCTCGGCGCCTCTGCTCGGCATCTCGTTCGGCTTGATGCTGCTCGCCGCGGAGCCGGTGATGCTGATCGCGATGGTGATCGCCGCCGGGATCGCAGGCCTCGGCCGGTTGACGCTGCGCGACCTTGGAATCGCTGCGGGGCTCGCGCTCGTCATCGCGTCGCCGCAGCTCATCGCGTTCGCGGAGATCGCGCGCGAGGTCGAGAGGAGCGTGCCGATG
>JAENWF010000138.1 GCA_016650215.1 Thermoanaerobaculia bacterium | reverse complement strand
TGCTGGACGTGGCGCCGGCTTCAGCCGGCGGCTTTCCGTATCCCTCTGAGTTCATCACGTATCTCATTGCGCCTCGCGCCATTTCCGAGCTCAGGATTGAAGAACAGCTGCAAAACGCATCAGCAGTGTCGAGAATCACCGCAGCGATTTGCGTCTCGGAAGTACCGCGAATTCGCCTTACCCGCGCATTATCAACAACTTGACCTTCATGGCACCCGCGGCATATCGATTGCGATAGTGAGATGACAGAGCGGCCCCGGATAGAGGCCGCAGGGGGTACAAAATGGTAGCTCTCTTCGTCATCATCACCTTCGCAATCATGCTTCTCGTCGATCACCTCATCCTCCGTCAGCCGATTGTCGTCGCCGAAGAAAACCCGGCCGCTGATGCGAAACGTCCGCGGTCTCTCCCGGCCTTCGTTTCCGGCTTCGACGTCCCCGAGAATGTCAGCTATCACCCCGGCCACATGTGGGCTCTTGCCGAGACGCCGGAGCTGGTGCGGATCGGCGCCGACGACTTCGCTGCGAAGATCGCAGGCAAGGTTGATCGGATCGATCTTCCGACTCGTGGGCAGTGGATTCGCCAGGGACAGAAAGTCATCACGATGCAGCGCGGTGGCCGCACGATCGACCTCGTCTCCCCGATCGAAGGTGAGATCGTCGATGTCAACACTGATGCCGCCAACACGATGGCAACCGCACCGTACGGCGCCGGCTGGCTTCTGAAAGTCAACTCGCCCGACGCAAAGATCAACTTCCGCAACCTGCTGACCGGAAAGCTGGCGCGCCGCTGGATGGAAGATGCGGCCACAAGGCTCCGCGCGATGATGCCCGCTCCCGCCGGCGCCTACGCGCAGGACGGCGGCGTTGCGGCTGGCGATCTGATCACGCAGATTTCCGACGAGGCGTGGCCCAAAGTATCGCGTGAGTTCTTCCTCAACGCATGAACCCGACATGAATACAGGTGAACCCACCACGAAAAGGGCCGGCAATGCCGGCCCTTTTCGATATGCTCCCCATCCGATGGATCAGGAGCTTCGCAAGCGTCTCGAAACGTTTCTCATGCCGCTGTACCAGGACCTCGATGGCATCTCGCGGTTCGATGACGTCGAGCGGATCGCACGCATCGCGCGGCAGCTCCATCCCCCTGAATCCCTCGCGCTCGACCTTCTTCTCCTCTTCCATCGCCTCGGCAACTGGCTCGATCGCGTCGGCAACATCTCGCGCGTCGTCCTCGCAGTCGGCGGCGTCTCCGAATCCGATCTGCGCAGAACCGCCATGTCGATCAAACACCTCGAAGCTCCGGGAACCGGCGAAGAGCGGGCAGTCGCCGCGGCAATCCTCATCGATCGCGAAGGCGTCCGGGGTCTCGCCGCCCGTTTCGCCACCGCGCGCCGCGAGGGTCACTCGGTCCTCGACGTCGTACGAGAAGCAGTCGCCAGCTCATGGGTGCCTGACTGGGTTCCGAGCGAGGGACGCGAGTGGCTCGAGCGAAGACACGAATCGCGCAGAGCGTTCTGCAGCGTGATTCTCGATGAGTTGGATTTGAAGCTCTAGAAACTCACGTCCGCAAAACCCCCGCTCTCGTGTAGACCTTCGACTCGATGAAGATGTCGACGAGCGAGGGATCGAGCAGACCGTCGTTCACTTCCATCTTGAGGATGTCGAGCGCTCGATCGGTTGACACGGCGCGCTTGTACGGCCGATCGGTTGCGGTCAGTGCGTCGTAAATGTCGGAGACCGTCATCATCCGCGACTGAATCGGGATCTCGGACGCTGCGAGCTTGCGCGGGTAACCGCGGCCGTTGAGCTTTTCGTGGTGGGCGAACGCGATGTCGGGGACGCCGATGAGGTCCTTCGTCCAGGGGATCTTCTGAAGGAAGTTGAAGGTGTGGGTGACGTGGTTCTCGATCTCGACCCGCTCGGTTGCGTCGAGATTACCTTTTCGAATCGAAAGGATTTTCGCCTCGCCGCCATTCAGCAGCGGACGCCTCTCGCCGCGGATGTCTTCGTACTCGCGTCCTGCGAGTTGCTGCAGATACTGAAACTCCCCTTCGGGCAGTACGGTCGGCTCGTTCGACTGTGCGACGAACGAAAAGTCCTTCCGCAGCTGCTCGATCTGCTCCGTCGCCTCGCGGTCGATGAGCGCCATGAAGTCCTCGTAGCCGTCCCGGCCGGAGCGGACGAGGTAATCGATCTTGCGCTTGTTCGCCTCGTTCTCGATCGACTTCATCACGAAGTCGAAGCGGGCTCGGATCGTCTCGAGCTGCATCGGATAGAGCTTCTTCTCTTTGACGAGGATCTGTTCGCGCACGCCGACCTTGCCGAAATCGTGAAGGAGTGACGCGTAGCGAAGCTCGCGGATCTGATCGTGCGTGAAGTTCACGCCGCGGAAGAGCCCTGAGTCGACGCGGTCGACAACGCGGGCCAGTTCGATCGTGAGGTCGGCGACGCGGAACGAGTGGCCGGACGTCGTCGGATCGCGCTGTTCGATCGCGGTGACGGCGGCGGTGACGAATCCCTCGAACAGCCGCTCGATCGACTTGTAGAGGAGGTTGTTCTCGAACGCGACGGCCGCCTGCCCCGAGAGCGAGCGCATGATCTCGACGATGCGGTCGTCGAACGGGATGACTTCCGACGGCACGGATGCAGCGGTGAGCTTCGCCGGCGCGCCGGTGCGCTTGCGGTTGATGAGCTGCAGCACGCCGATCAAGTCGCCGCGATGATTCGTCATCGGGAATACGAGGATCGACTTCGTCAGGTACTCGTTCTCTTCGTCGAACGTGCGGTTGATCGTGT
>JAENWF010000137.1 GCA_016650215.1 Thermoanaerobaculia bacterium | reverse complement strand
GAGCGCGTTCCAGGGAATGAGTCCAAGCAGCGGCAGCGACGGCCGGGCCCAGAACGCGGCGGAGAGATAGCGCATCTATGCGCCAGCTTACTCGGTCGTGCTCGTCGGCCCGAGGACGTTTGCGCGGGTGGTTTCGGTCGTAGCGCTCGTGGTCGAGCTCTCGGTGGCAGGCTCGATCGCGATCCCTTCCTTCGCGGCAAAATCGGCGAGCGCCTGATCGGCGAGCGCTTTCTGCTCACCTTCCTTGATCACGAAGTCGGACGTGTTCAGAGAGTCGCGTGCAATTCGCGCGCGACCCGAGGCTTTCTCGCGCTCTTCTTCGACCATCTTGTGCAACCGGTCGAGCGTGTCGCCGGAGCCGCCGATCGTCGAGATCATTCCGGACGCCATTTCGGTGAGCTCGGCAGTCGCGCGCTTGATCTTCAGATCATCGAGGCTGGTTTTCAGCGACTCGATCTTCGCCTGCGCCGCCTTGACCGACACGTCGCGGGCCTTGATCAGTTCCTTGTATGTCGTCTCAGCCTGACCGAGCTGGGTCCTGTTCTCGGTGAGCTCGCGCTGCACGGTCTGCAGGCGCAGCGCGTAGTTGGCTGCAGCTTCGCGGTTGCCTGCGCGCAGATTCGCGGTCGTTTTTGCGCGAAGTTCGCGCTCTTCATGGTCGAGCTTGCGGATCTGAGTCATGAGCCGCTCGCAGAGCCCCGCGTGTGCGGCAAGTCCGTCGTTGTAGTTCGCGATCTGTTTTCGGAGGTTTTCCTTCTCGACCTCGAGCAACGCCTCAGGGTTTCTCTTCTCGATTCCTGAAATGAAGAGCCCGAGGAAACCGCGAATGATGTTGGAAAGGCGTCTGAACATGGGTTGCTCCTTGGTCTGTGGCCATTCTAGCGTGGTGTCATCCTGAGCGAAGCTGCGAAGAAATCCAACCCTGAGCGAAGCGAAGGGTCTTCTGATGTGCGTGCGGTGTCTGGGACCGCGTTCATGCACGTGCTATCAGAAGATCCTTCGCTTCGCTCAGGATTGAAACCCATCCCATCACTTCTTCGTCTTCTTCCCTCGTTTGCGTGATTTTCCCGCATGGGCGACTGCATCGCGGTAGGGTTCTAGTGCGAATGATTCCGCGCGAGCGATGTCGATGAACGATTTCTGGCTCGAGAGCCCGGACGAGGTTCCGCGGCGTTTCCAGACGCCGTCGGGTTGCAGATCCCACGAGGAAGCCGTGTCGCCAAGTGTGAGGTCGAGAATCGAGATCGCGGTCTCGCGTGTCGAGCGATCGACGAGCGGGAACGTGATCTCGATGCGGTTCTGGAAGTTTCGCGGCATCCAGTCACCACTCGAGAGGAAGACTTCAGGTGTTCCACCGTTCTCGAAGCGAAGGATGCGGGAGTGCTCGAGGAAGCGGTCGACGACCGACATGACGCGGATGTTCTCGCTCACCTTCTTCACACCGGGTACGAGCGAGCACATCGAGCGGACGATCAGATCGACCTTCACCCCTGCGCCGCTCGCGGCGTAGAGAGCCTGGATCACCTGCGAGTCGACGAGAGAATTCAGTTTCGCGACGACGCGCGCTGGCTTTCCGTCCGTGGCGTTGCGCGACTCCTGCTCGATTCTGCTGATCAGCCACCGGTGGTAATCGAACGGAGCGAGAACGAAATGCTGCCATTGCGGCCGGCTCTGCTGTTCGAACGCGTCGGTGAGCGTCCGCGAGCTGTAGCCGGTGAGGATGTTCATCAGTTGCGAAGCCTCGCGGCCGAACGCCTCGTTGGCCGTGAGGAGGTCGAGGTCGGTGTATGAGCGCGCGGACTCGACGTTGTAGTTTCCGGTCGAGAGGTGGATGTAGTGCCGCAGCCCGTCGCCTTCGGCGCGCACGACGAGCGCGAGCTTCGCATGCGTCTGTACGCCGACCAGGCCATACACGACCTGAGCACCGGCGTCCTGGAGGCGCCGCGCGAGCGCGATGTTTTTCTTTTCCTAGAAGCGCGCCTGGAGCTCGATGACGACGCTGACCTGTTTTCCATTGATCGCGGCCAGCGCGAGCTTGTCCACGATCGGCGAGCTCTCGTCGGTCTGATAGAGCGTCTGCTTGATCGCGACGACGGCCGGGTCGGTCGCGGCCGCGTGCAGCAGCTCGATGACCGCAGTGAACGACTCGTACGGCCTGTGAAGAAGGATGTCGCCTACCGCTACGATCGAGAAGATGTCCGCCTGCGACGCGAGCCGCTGCGGAAGGCGCGGGTTGAAATCGGGGTAGCGGAGCTTCGGGTCGGCAACGACCTCGCAGATCTCGGCGAGATCGCCGATCTTGAGGAAGCCCGAGACGCGGTACACATCCTCCGCTCTTGTCCGCGTCCCTTCGATGAGAACGCGGACGATCTCATCCTCAGCGCGCGCGTCGATCTCGAGGCAGATGACCTGTTTTCGCTCGCGGCGCCGCAGCTCGGCTTCGACGGAGTCGCGAAGGTCGACGACTTCATCGCCGTCGATCGACAGCTCAGAGTTGCGAATCACTCGGAACAGCACAGCGCGCGTCACGCGCAGGGATGGGAAGAATGAGCCGAGGTTGGCGATCACGATCGAGCCGACAGGTACGAAGCGGCCGTCGCCGAGCGCGAAGAACCGCGGGACGAGCGGCGGAATCTTGAGAAGGACGACGTGACTTCCCGCGCGGTCGGATTCGACCGTGGCGGCGATGTTGAGCGTCAGATTCGCGACGAACGGAAATGGGTGACCGGGATCGATCGCGAGCGGTGTGAGCACCGGAGAGATGTCGCGGCGGAAGTACTCGCGCACGCGCTCCTGATCCTTTTCTTCGAGATCGTCGAAACGTGCGATCACCACACCGTTCCGCTCGAGCTCGGGAAGTACGCCGTCGTTGAGGCAGCGGTAGATCTCATCGAGCAGCTCGCGCGTCCGTGTGCGGATTGCCGCCATCTGTTCGCCCGGCGTCATTCCGTCAGGGGAACGCTCCGTGATCCCTGCATCCATCAGATCGCGTGTGGCACCGACGCGCACCATGAAGAACTCGTCGAGATTACGCGAGCAGTAGGTGAGAAACCGCAGTCGCTCGAGCGGCGGCACAGACGTCTCTTCCGCTTTCGCGAGAACGCGGCGGTTGTAATCGAGACGGCTGAGCTCGCGATTCAGGAACGGAAGAGTCTTCGTTGATGGCACGTGAGACGAATTCTAGTGACCGAATGTGGAATCCGGCGAACTTCACGCAGTCTTTACGCGAACTCCACCGCCGGCGGATCAATAATCGCTGCGTCCACGGAGGTATCGATGGCGAAAAGACTGCGCTCCCTCTACCAGTGGCTTGGAGCTCCGGGTGAGGGCTCCCTCGAACGAACCGGATGGATTTCCGAAGCGAAACTGCGCGCCTGGGAGTACGCCATCGACACCGACAGCCGATGGGAGTACGCCTCCGACTCGTTCAGCGACACAGTGCGGCGCTGGAAGACGTCTCGTCCCGACCTGCGAGTTCCCGAGCAGTTGCTCGTCGGCGACTACGAAGAGCGTGCTGAGGTCTGAAATCCTCCCAGACTGCTCGCTGCGCTCGGAAAGACCCAGTGACCTTCGTGCTTTTTCTTCTTGTGCTTCTCTGATCCAACCTCGCTCCGCAGCTGCTCGAAACGCGGATCGTCACGCAGCGGCTCGAGGTCATTGTCGTCGTCGAGGTATCCGCTGAGATCGAATCCTTTCGCGCGTGCGTCATGGAGCGCAGCGAATGAGGCGTCGATCTGTCCGTCGCGTGCGTAAGCGCACGCGAGGTTGTAGGCGGACGTGGCGGCGCGATATCCGAGATCGCGCGAGCGACGGAACGAGTCGGCGCTGCCGCGGTTGTCGCCCGACTGCAGCTGTGCGTAGCCGAGGTTGAACCAGGCGCGGCCCTGCGTGGGGTACTTCACGGTCAGCTCGCGGTAGCTCGCGAGTGACTCGCGCCATGGGCGCTCACCATCCCACGAGAAGGCGCGTTTGCCACTCGTGAGGGCAAAGTCATTCGCGAGCTGCTTGATCTTCGGGAATCGCGAATCGGTGCGGAGGCGGGCGATGTCGGGATCGCTGTCGAGCTTGTGGACGGAATCGAAACCGTTCTCGATCGAGCGCTGTAGCCAGAGAATGCCGGAGTCGACGTCGCCCTTCAGTGAATACGCGCACGCGAGGTTGTACATCGCGGTCGAAGTCTTCTGTCCGAGCTTGATCGCGTGCAGGTACGAGTCGATCGCCTCTTCGGTCATGCGCAGACGGAGGAGGTCGAGACCTGCGTCGAACCACTCCTCGCCGTCTTTGGAGTTTTCGGCGCGAAGCGCGGCGTAGCGATCTCGTGCCTCGATCAGCCGCTCGTCGCGGCCGTTGGAGTCGGTCGCGCGCGCGAGGAGCTGCTGGAAGTCACTGTTGCTCCGGATCGGATCGAAGTCGCTGTCCTCGAGCGCGCCATCGACGTCGTATCCGGAGTTGACGGCACGCTGCAGCCACGCGATCGAGCTCGGCGCATCATCGCTGAGCGCATAGCCGCATGCGATGTTGTACATCGAGGCGCCGGCTTTATACCCGCGGCGGATCGATTCCTGGAACGCCGCGATCGCTTCAGGATAGCGGTCCTTGCGATGCATGCTCATCCCGCGGTCATACCAGTCCTCAGCAGTGACCGGAGGCGCGTCATCGGAGCGGCGCATCCTGTCGAGCTTTGCAAGAATGATCTGAGGCGCCGCTGCGATTCTCGCGGCGAAGTTCGGCCCGAAGTCGACGCTGCCCTCCGGGATTGCCTTCGTCTCCTCCTGCCCAGGCGGTGGCGCAGCCACGAGTCGAATTCCTGCGAGCGGAACGATGACGAAGAGCGCGAGCGCACCCGCGACGAGTGCGGCGCGCGACGAGAATGAATTGCGCCGGGCACCGGGCTCCAGGATCGAGAGCAGCCGCCCTTCGAGTTGCGAACGGCGCGACATCGCAAGGGTGACGGAGCGGAACGGGTCAAAGTGCGGAAGACCGCGGGCGATGCTGAGCAGATGCTCCGCGTAGTCGGACGGACGCGTGCCGGTCGCGAGTACCAGATCGTCGCACGCGCGCTCGCACTCGCGGCGGCCATCGCGCTCGAGCATCCACATCATCGGATGAAACCAGAAGACGGCGACCGCGGCGCGCGTGAGCAGCAGCGTGATTCCGTCGCCGCGCTTCACGTGCGCCAGCTCGTGAAGGAGCACGACGCGCAGGCGCTCGCGCGTCCACGAGACCGAGCTCGCGGGCAACATCAGCACAGGCTGCAGCAGTCCCCAGACCACCGGCACGCTGACGCGGTCGGACCGGAGAAGCCGTACGTTGCGTTTCAGTCCCAGGTGTTCGCGTGCGGCCTTGAGCTCCTCGAGCGCCTCCGGATCACTGACTGCGTCGGATCGGCGTGCCACGAGGCCGACGCCGATGATCCCCGCGAACATCCGGAGCAGCAACAGGCCCGAGACGGCCGCGACCGCGAGAAGCAGGAGTCCTTTCCAACTCTCTTTGATCGATCGAATGAATTGCGAGATCGCGGTCAATCGCTCCTGCCGCACGACGCCGGTGGCGCGCATCACGGTGACGGCGGTGCTGAACGTTCCATGCTCCTGGTCGCTACCGGTGGAGCCGATCCCGTCGTTCGCAGCCATCTCCTGGGGCTGGACGGGAGCGAGCACGGCCCACTGCCAGCCTGGCGCGACGAACGCAGCGAACGGAAGAAGAAGGATGCTGCAGAGTGCGACCGTGACGCCAAGATGACGCGAAGCCGCCGAGGCGCGCGGAAACGCGAGCAGAAGAAGACGCGCGATGACGAGGATCAACGTCGCTTTCACGACGAGGACGATGACCACGCCCGCCATTCCGAGGGCTTGAAGCCACGCTGCGAAATCGATCATCGGGTTCATATCAGCGTCCTTCTTTCCGCGCCTGGCGGATGATGTCGGAGAGGCGATCGAGCTCGTCGTCGGTCATCCGTTCCTTCGAGCGCTCGATGAGCGTCGCGACGACGCTCGCGGCCGAGCCCTCGAAGAATGTGTTGAGGAGATGGTCCAGCGCCGAAACACCGGCGCGTTCGCGGTTCATCGTGGGGATATATACGTAGCGGACGCCATCAAGTTGATGCCGAACGTGACCTTTCTGCTCGAGCACCCGCAGCGTCGCCCGCACCGCGGAGTAGCTCGGCGGATCCGCCATCGCGTCCATGACTTCTGATGCGGTCGCTTTCCCCGCACGAAAGATGATGTTCATCATCTCCCTCTCGCGCCGGCTGAGAATGTCAGGCTTGGCCATGGTCGTGTCCTCGTAGTGCTGGTTTTTCAGCAGGTGGTGCTGGAAATCTAGCGCCTGGGCGGGCGGGAGTCAAGGGGGTGCGTCATCCTGAGCGAAGCGAAGGATCAACGGTGGCACCGCGACGGAACATGCGACTTACGATCCTTCGCAGCGAAACGCGGAGGTTCTGTGTGGCGCCGCCGACCCGCGATGGCGCTCTTTGAGTTATTACGATTTCGGTTCCGACTTACAGAGCGCCGCCGCGGGTCGGCTGGCGCCACACAGAATCGGACAGTCTGCTCGAGGTGAGAGGGACCCGGTGCCGCCGTTGATCCTTCGCTTCGCTCAGGATGACGGGAGTTGTACCATTCGCCCCGATTTCGCAGTCAGGAGAACGCACCATGTCAGGCCCGATCACGCAGTTCATTCAGCACCACTACCGGCATTTCAACGCGGCGGCGTTGCGCGCGGCGGCGGACGACTACATCAAGCACCTCGAGCGGGGAAACAAGATGCTGGTGACGCTCGCCGGCGCGATGTCGACCGCCGAGCTCGGGATCTCGCTCGCCGAGATGATCCGCCAGGGGAAGGTACACGCAATCAGCTGCACCGGCGCGAACCTCGAGGAAGACATTTTCAACCTCGTCGCACACGATCACTACGAGCGTGTGCCGAACTATCGCTACCTCAGTGCCGCGGACGAGAAGGTGCTCCTCGACCGCCACATGAACCGCGTGACCGACACCTGCATCCCCGAAGGAGAAGCGATGCGGCGGATCGAGACGGCGGTGCTCAAGCACTGGGTGGACAAGGACCGGCAGGGCAAGCGGCTGTTCCCCCACGAGTTCATGTACGAGATCCTGCGCGACGGCTCGATCAAGGAGTTCTACCAGATCGATCCGAAGGACAGTTGGATGGTCGCTGCGGCCGAAAAGAACCTGCCGATGTTCGTACCCGGATGGGAAGACGCGACCCTCGGCAACATGTACGCGGGGCACTGCATCTCCGGTGACGTGAAGAATGTGCACACTGTGCGCACCGGTATCGAGTACATGATCGAGCTCGCGGACTACTACACGAAGACGTCGGAGAAGTCTTCGATCGGCTTCTTCCAGATCGGAGGCGGCATCGCGGGTGATTTCCCGATCTGCGTCGTTCCGATGCTGCATCAGGATCTTCAGCGGACGAGCGTGCCTCTGTGGAGCTACTTCTGCCAGATCAGCGACTCGACGACGAGCTATGGCTCGTATTCGGGGGCGGTGCCGAACGAGAAGATCACGTGGGGCAAACTGGGCGTCGACACGCCGAGCCATGTGATCGAGTCGGACGCGTCGATCGTTGCACCACTGATGTTTGCGTACATCCTCGGATGGTGATGAAAAGAGCACTCGCAGCAGTCCTCACCCTCTCGCTGGCAGGCGCCGCGTCCGCCGGCGAACAGCTTCGCAAAGACGTCGCGTTTCTCGCGGCCGATGAACAGGAGGGTCGCGGTCTCGGGACGAAGGGTCTCGCCCAGGCGGCGACGTACCTCGAGAGCCGCCTCCGCACCATCGGCCTGCATCCGGCGTTCGGCAAGTCGTTCCGCCAGAAGTTTCCGGTGAAGACCGGCGTGTCGCTCGGGGCGAACAATGCCATCAGCGGACTCACGACCGAGGACTGGACGCCGCTCGGATTCTCGAGCTCCGGGGCATTCGCCGGCGAGATCGTGTTTCTCGGTTACGGCATCGAAGCGGCGGAGCTCAATTATCGCGAGATGCAGGACGTGGATCTGAAGGGAAAGGTCGCTCTCATGCTGCGCTATGAGCCTCAGGAGCGAGATGAAAAGTCAGTGTTTGATGGACGCCGGCCGAGCCGCTGGTCGTCGATGCGTTACAAAGCGATGCAGGCGCGCGAGCGCGGCGCCGCGGCTGTCGTGTTCATCACTGGCCCGCTCCAGGATGAGGCGAAAGACAAGCTGCCGCCACTCGCGAACGACGGTCCGGAGAGTCCGGCCGGACTTCCAATCATCCAGATCCGCACGTCTGCGGCGAAGAAGCTGCTCGCTCCTGCCGGAATCGACCTCGACAAGTTTCAGGCGGAGGTCGATCAGGACCTGAAGCCGCGATCGCGCGCAACGGGTCTGACGATGCGAGGAACCGTCAATGTGACAGCGCAGTACGCGGACGCGGAAAACATTGCCGGAACGATTCGGGGCAAGGGAAAGCTCGCCGATCAGGTGATCGTGATCGGTGCGCACTACGATCACCTGGGATACGGCGGACGCGGATCGATGCGTCCGAACGAGAACGCGATTCACAACGGCGCGGATGACAACGCGTCCGGCACGGCCGCGGTGCTGCAGATCGCGGAGAGGCTCCGCCGGTCGTTGCTGATGGTCGAGGATCACCGCACGATCCTGATCGCGCTCTTCGCGGCGGAAGAGACAGGGCTCGGCGGCTCCGCGTACCTGGTCGCGAATTCGCCGGTGGCGATCAAACGCGTCGCAGCGATGATCAATCTCGACATGGTCGGCCAGATGCGCGACGACAAAATGATCGCGTTCGGCACGGAGTCCGCCCCGGAATGGACCGATGCGATCGCGCGCGCTACGCGGGCATCGAAGCTCAACGTCACGTCGAAGGGCGATGGCTACGGGCCGTCGGATCAATCGAGCTTTTACGCCGCGCACATTCCGGTCCTGCACTTTTTCACTGGCGCACACGATCGTTACCACACGCCTGACGACGACGCGTCGACGGTGAACTACGACGGAGTCGAGAAGGTTACGGACTTTACTGCCGCGATTGCGACCGAGCTCGCGCTCGGCGTCGTGAATCCTGTGTACGCACGCGCCTCGTCAGCGCCCTCTCTCGAAGGTGACAGCCGTGGCTACGGCGCATACCTCGGCACTGTGCCGGACTACTCGGCGATGGAGAGCTCGGACGGCGGCGTGAAAATCGCCGACACACGTCCCGGCAGCCCCGCGGAGAAAGCGGGACTCAAAGGCGGCGACACGATCGTCGCGATGGCGGGGACGAAGATCGCGAACCTGTACGACATGACGTTCGCGCTGCAGGATCACAAACCGGGAGAGACGATCGATGTCGTCGTGTTGCGGGGAGGCCAGCGGATCACGATGCGCGCAACGCTGGGGACGCGAAGCGGCTCGGGAGCGGCCGCGCCATCGCATGGTGCGGCGCCGAAGATCGACTCACCACCGATCGTCGCCGGGAAACCGTTCGAGAAAAGCTTCGAGGGCGAGAAGCATCTGAAAGACATTCGTCAGCTGACATTCGGTGGAGAGAACGCCGAGGCGTATTTCAGTCCCGACGGGCAGAAGCTGATCTACCAGTCGACCGCGGAGCGGGGAGGATGCGATCAGCAGTACGTCATCGAGCTCGCGACGGGCGAGACGAAGATGGTCTCGAGCGGGAAGGGGCGCACGACCTGCGGCTACTTCGCATATCCGAAGGGCGATCGGATCATCTACGCATCGACCGAGGCAGCGGATGCGACGTGTCCGCCGCCGCCCGATCGCAAGCGGGGCTACATCTGGGGCGTCTATCCGTCGTACGACCTCTATCTCGCGAACGCTGACGGATCGAACGCGAAGCGATTGACGACTACGCCGGGGTACGACGCCGAGGCGACGTGGTGTCACAAAGGCGGGAAGATCCTTTTCACTTCGACGCGCGATGGCGATCTCGACCTCTATGAGATGGACGAGAGCGGCGGCAATGTAAAGCGCCTGACGACCCGTCCCGGATATGACGGCGGCGCGTTCTACAACGCTGACTGCAGCGCGATCGTCTGGCGCGCGAGCCGCTTCGAAGGGACGGAGATCGACGAGTACAAGGCACTGCTTGCGGAGGGATTCGTCCGCCCCTCGAAGATGGAGCTCTGGACCGCGAACGCCGATGGCAGCAACGCGAGGGCGATCACGAGCAACGGCGCCGCGAACTTCTGTCCCTACTTCACGCCGGATGGGAAACGAATCATCTTCGCGTCGAACATGCTCGACCCGCGCGGGCGCGAGTTCGATCTCTTCATCATCAATCGCGATGGAAGCGGAACTCCCGAACGGATCACCACCGCCCCCGCATTCGACGGCTTCCCGATGTTCAGCCCGGACGGTCAATGGCTCGTCTTCGCATCGAACCGGTCGAATCCGGAGGGACGGGAAACGAATTTGTTCATTGCGAGGTGGGTGGATTAGCGGCGTTGGGTCTCAACCCTGAGCGAAGCGAAGGGTCAATGGTGGCACCTGCAGAGTCGTCCCTCGAGGTATGAGCTTGCCGGTGCTTCCGTTGACCCTTCGCTGCGCTCAGGGTTGAAACCAAGCACCCCACGCCGCCAGCACCACGGTCACGGCTCCGAAGACGACTTCCCGCCAGCCGAGGGTTTTCGGGCGCGGTGGCTCGTGCGTGAGACCCCAGATCGCGCGAACCAGCAGGATCACCATCGCGAGTGCGGCAAGCCGCGACGCGAACGACGCGACTAATGCGATGGCGGCGATCTGCAACGCCACGGCCGGCCACGACGAAACGATCTGCTTGTGCTCGCGCCGTAGCAGTGTGCGTACGTAGACGATCGACGGGATCGCTCGGCAGATGATGATCCCCGAAAGAATGAACGCAGGCACAATCCGCAGCCCGCCGGCGATTCCAATGGCAGCGGCGGTGCTCGACATCGCTGTCGCGCCGAACAGCTCCGGCAGGAGACTGCGGCCGCGTGCGTGCGCGTCGAAGAGAACCTGCACGAGTGCGAGTGGCGCGACGAGTCCGAGCGGGATCAGCATCATCGCTCCGCCGATCGCAATCGCACCTGCGAGTGACGCTCCGGCCGCCGCGAGATAGATTGCGACGAAGATCCAGCACCAGCGCGTCCGCGGATACGACTTGCCGCGATTCGCATCCTGCAGCGCGAGCCGCAGCGGCTGGCGCGTTAGAAACGCGAAGCAGGCGGCGAGTGAAATGAGTGCGCCACCCCACGACGGCGCGACCAGCATCGCGAGCGCGATCGGTTCGAATAGAAATCCCCAGCCTCCATGCTCGGTCGGCAGCGCGATGAGCCGCAGCGGAGGCCGCGGCTTCACCGCTGCCGGGAGCGAGCGGTCGAGGGGAAGAGTTGTCACCGCACGACCTCCGCGAGCGATTCCTCGAGTTTCAGCGCCCGCGGGAAGTGAAGGTTGTTCTCGAGATGGATGTGCTTGTGCAGATCCTGCTCGAGGTCGGCGAGCCGTTCGTAGAGAGCGCGGAAGCTGAGGCACGCGTCGTCGGGCAGCGCGTAACCGCCGGTCACGCGGCGGAGGTCCGCGAGGATCGCGCCAACGCCTTCGTGCTCGAGCATCATCACGCGGATCGGATTCGCGATCGTGCCGAAGCACGAGCCGGGCAGCGACTCGGAACCGTTCCGCTCGAGCTGCTCGACGTACGGAAAGAGAATCTCTTCTTCCTTCATCATGTGCGGTAGCACGTCATTGGCGAGCGCAAAGGCGAGGCGATGCACGTCGATGACTTCAGGATGATTCGCGCCGTGGCGGTTCGCAACCTTGTCAGCGAGAAGCGTGATCGTCTCGATGGCCTGCCGGGTGTAGACGTGATGCGTGTCGATGATGTGGCGCTGCAGTTCGGATAGCGATCTCGTCTGCCAGGCCATGTCGCCCGAGACGCGCGGCTCGCCGAGCGTCGACATCAGCTCGGTGAACGTGACACCTGCATCGCGGCACGCCTCGGCGATCGACCGTCCACCGCGGCAGCAGTAGTCGATGTTCATCCGTTCCAGCACAGGAATCGCGTTCACTACCTCGAGTGCCAGCTCTCCAATCGTTTTTGTTTCCGGGTTGATCTGCATTGGCTTCCCCTTTGTGTGCTCCGAATCTAGAACCTGCCTGCGACGCGAGCCATGATTTCCGTCATACCAGAGGCGATACACTCTCCCGGCGATGGCAATCGAAGCGCCCATACCGTTCGACGCGATCCCTCTCCTCGCATCGCTGCGCAAAGAAGACCGGGAGGCGGTCTCACCGCTCTGCCGCGTTCGCGGCTACGAGAAGGGGGAGACAATCTTCCGCGAAGGCGATCCCGCCGACCGCATCTACTTCGTCCACATCGGCCGCGTGAAGATCGTGAAGGCCGCGGGGGGACGCGATGTGATTCTCGAGATCCTCGGGCCTGGCGAGCCGGTCGGAGCGGTTGCGGTATTTGAGCGGCGTCCATTCCCCGCGGGCGCTGTGACGCTCGAGCCGTCGGGGATCGTTTCGATTCCGGAGCGGGAGTTTTTCGCACTTCTCGAGAAGCGGCCGGAGATGATGCGGCATCTCCTCGCAGGCCTGACGTACCGTTTGATGATGGTGAACAAACGGATTGCCGATCTGATCGGATCAGCGGAGCATCGAGCCGCGCGGCTCTTCCTCACGCTCGCCGATCGCGTCGGCCTGCCGAAGGACAACAGCGTCACGATCCCGCTGCCACTCTCGCGGCAGGAGATCGCCGATCTCATCGGAACAACGCTCGAGACCGCAATTCGCCTGATGAGCCGCTGGCAGAAGGACCAGCTCGTGCTGACCGAAAAGACCGGATTTCGCATCCCCGATGCAGCGCTGCTACGCGCGGTCGTGTCGGAGTGAACATCGGCAGGTGATTCGGATCACTGCCTGCCGCATGGGCGAAGGGCCACTGTCTCGTCATGCTCCGCTCGGTTGCTCAGGACGATTCTCTCGATCGTGCCGCTTTCAATGCGGTGAGTGCGACGTTCGAATCGCTCGGGAAGGTGGTCGCGCTGATCGACGATTCGTTTCGGATCGTCCATGCGTCACCGGCACTACGCGGACTGTTCGCAGCGTCGCAGATCGAGGGCCGATTGATCGGCGATTTCCTCTGCCTCGATGCGCTGGTGGACTGCATTCGCGCGGGACGCCGATGCGAGGGTCGATGCGAGATGCGCACCGGCAACACTTCGCGCCAGGTGCATGTTTGCGTGGGAAGGCTGGCCGAGCATGCGATCGACAGCGCCTCGCATTACGTGGTTTCGATCGAGCTCGCGGACGCCGATTCCAGCAACTCGTCTCCGGGCGACGTCGACCGCATTCTCGGGGCTCTCGAGTCGAACCGCTGGCGCCGCAGCGACGCGGCCAAGAGCCTTGGCATCAGCAGAGCGACACTCTGGCGAAGGATGCGCGATCTCGGGATTCTGTAACTTCCACGCCAACCCGGATGCGAAGCGAAGGACGGCGCCACACAGAGGCCGGATTTCTTCACAGCCCCTGAGCGAGCGAAGGGTCAATGGCTGCACCGGCAGTCATTCGCCACGAGCGATTCTCCTGGTCCGCTGGTCCCGGTGCCACCGTTGATCCTTCACCGTCTTCGCGGCTCCGGATTCCGGGGGCTACCTGCTCACAGTCACTGAGGTATTCGCGGTCGTCGCTGTCCCGGAGTCATCCCGCCCTTCCACCCGCACCTCGGCCGACACGCTGCTGAACAAGCGGTCGTCGGGCACCGAGCGGCGCGGAGCAAATCGATAGCGAACCTCACTGTTCGCCGGAACGCTGGTCGAGTATCCGAGAGCGCGAATCTGGCCGGCGTCGTAACTCTCGTCGCCGATGCGGATGCCGCCGAGGGCGAAGACATCAGCGCTGACTCGCGCGATCTCGACCGGGTGTCCGCCGATCTCGCGGATGATCACTTCGAACGGGAAGTCGTAAGTGTCGCCGCTCACGCGGGTCGCGATGATCGGGTTGGGAGTGATTTCGATGCGGATCGCACCGTGTCCCGGTACCGCGGTTGGCGGAGTGTTTCTCGATCCAGCGCAGAAAAACGATGAAAGCGCGAGCAGAAGCAGGGCGATGCGTTGCGCACGAGTCATCGGGCGCCCATCGCCTGCAGCGTAACGACGCCGCACGCGATCCGCCCGCCTGCATTACCTGTCGGCTGCGTCATGAGATCGTCCGGATTCGCGTGGAGGATCACCGCGTGCCCGACGGCCGAAGCTGCTCCTTCGCTGACGGTGATCGAGCGGGTCGTGAATCGCGTGCGCACCTCGCCGTTTGCGCCGGCCGTCACGTTGCCGAAGTCCCCTGCGTGATGAGTTGACGCGCCGGGGCCGGCGTGAGGTGTCCCCATCGGGTTGAAGTGTCCTCCCGCTGCGTTTCCGTTGTCGCCACAGTCGCCCTTATCGTGGACGTGGAAGCCGTGAACGCCGGGGGGAACGCCGGCGAGATTGACGTCGACCTCAACGGCACCATCTGCCGTCTCGTGAAGTTGAACGGTTCCCCGCGCGGTGGAACTGGCGGTTGGGCCGAGTGTCGCGGTCGCCATAGGACCTTTGTTCATCGAGCATGCGGTCAGCGCGATAACGATGAGAGAGAGCAGGATCAGTTTTTTCACGATTCCTCCGTTTGGCGCGGATTCTTGCACGCCCCGCGCCCGCTGACTGTGGCTGCCGTGAGTAGCACCCGCGCCACCTGGCCGCTGCACCGTATTGCACATACGACTGTCTTTGACAGCGGCAAACTGAAACGCGAGAAGACCTTTAGGAGCCGGTATGACGAAGTTCCTTCCCTGGTCGTTAGCGATCGCGTTTCTCTTCTGCGTTGGTGCCGCAATGGCGCAGACACCCGATCCGCAGTCCGCGAAATCGGGTCCCGGGTTCGATGTGGCTGAGTGTCAGTCGTGTCACGCTGAGACACTCTTCACGAATTTCCAGCATACGCCGCACGCGAAGAAGATCGCTGGAAGTTGCGCTGAGTGCCACGGCGACGTCGCGGCGCACGCGAAGATGAAGATGGAAGGGGAGGAGGGCATCGGCCCGGTCTTCTCGTTCAAGCGCGTGACGCCTCAACAGCGCAACGAGAAGTGTCTCAGTTGCCACGAGAAGGGGCGCCAGGCGAACTGGCACGGCGGGGCGCACGACCGGCGCAAGGTGGACTGCACGAGCTGCCACAGCGTCCACTTCTTCAAGTCGCAGCGCGCGCAGCTCCGCACCGTTCGCGAAAGCGAGACCTGCTACACGTGTCACGCACAAGTCCGCGCGCAGGGGATGCGGCAGAGCCACCATCCGATCCGCGAGGGGAAGATGGAATGCGGAAGCTGTCACGATCCGCATTCGTCCACGACGCGCGGCATGCTGAAGGCCGAGTCGGTGAACGACCTCTGCTACTCATGTCACGCCGACAAGCGCGGTCCGTTCTTCTGGGAGCACGCACCGGTACGCGAGAACTGTCAGCACTGCCACACTCCCCATGGATCGAATCATGAGCGTCTGCTCGTCGCCAAACAGCCCTGGCTCTGCCAGCGATGCCACATGGTGACTCGTCATCCCGGCACGCTGTACCACGGGCTGAACGCGACGAGCGGGCCCACCGCGAGCAACCGCGCCATCGAGCATGGCTGCCGCAACTGCCATAACGCGGTCCACGGTACGAACCACCCGGGATCGCCGTACCTGGGACGATAAGAGGACGAGATGAACATGAAACGCTATCTATTCATCACGCTCATGCTGATGGTCGCGGTCTCCTCCACGTTCGCGCAGGCGACGTCTCAAGGCACCACAACACCGGCGCAGACCCCAACGGGACAGGGAGCCGAGAAGGTCGAAGGTCCAGCCTCGGCGCCCGCAACCGTCACCAACATCTTCGGCAATTTCATCAATCTCAATCTTCAGACTGCCGGGCAGGACACGAACTCCTCGAAATTCGAGGAGTACCGCGCGGTTCCCGAGGGATTCGCTGGTCCGGAGCTCCGGGTCTTCGGAGAGACGACGGCGTCGACGTTCCTCGTCAGCGCAGAGAATCTGATGGAAGACGATCGCCGGCTCTACATCTGGGCAGACAGCGACCTGATCGAAGCGGATGTGCTTTATGACGTGATCCCTCACAAACTCGGCAACGAGGCGAAGTCGATCGAGACGATCGTCTCGAATCAGGCGCAGGGAATCTCCGACGTCATCCAGGCGAACTTCCAGAGCCAGCTCGAAGCGCGCTTTGCGAATCCGGCGACCCGCTCGCAGATCAACTACGCCTATCTGCGCGGACTTGTGGAGCCGCTGATCAATACGACCGAAGTCTTCGATCTCGGGTTCACCCGCCAGCGCGCGTCGGTGAAGCTCGGCTTCATGCCCGGCTCGCCGATCACGACTACGCTCACGCTCTTCCAGGAAAATCGCGACGGCAACCGCAGCAGTGGAACCGCGTTCGGTTTCGGAAACGTCGTCGAGACGGCGGAGCCGATCGAGTACCGGACGCGCGACGTTCGCCTCAGCCTCGAAGCGCCGTTGATGGGGAACAATCTCCTCCTCCGTGGATCGATCGGAGTCAATCAGTTCCAGAACGCGGTGACGAGCTACACATTCGACAACCCGTTCCGCGTCACTCACTCGACTGACGCCAGCGCGTATCAGGCGCCCGCATCAGCCTCGGTGAACGGCGCTGCTTTCGGGCGCATGGCGCTTCCTCCCGACAATCGCCAGATCTCGGGTGGCGTCGGTGCGATCTACAAGCTTCCGCGTAACTCCCGACTTACCGCTGACGTTTCGTTCGGACGCCTGACCCAGAATGATGAGCTGCTGCCGTACACGACGAATCTCGCGATCCTCGAGGCGAACCCGGTTTTGGGGCTGCCGCCTGCCCAGCAGTTCGACGGCAGGATCAATTCGATCGGGGTGAACGTGCAGTTCACGTCGCGACCGATGGCAAACCTCAATCTGACCGCGCGCTATCGGATGTATGACGTCGAGAACGAGTCGCGACGCTATGACACCCCCGGATTCATTGCGTTCGATGCCACCTTCCAGCAGGGCGACCGCACTAGCGTGCCGTACGGGTGGTCGAGCAACCGCGCGGAAGTCCTCGCGTCGTATGACTTCAACTTCCTGACACTCGAAGGCGGCGTCCGGCGCGACATCATGGAGCGCACCTTCCGTGAGACCGGTGAGACGACAGAAAACATCGTTCACGTTGCGGCAGATGTTCGTCCGTTCAGCTGGATGGTTTGGCGCAACAGCTTTGAGTTCGGTGACCGCGACTACGACGAGTACGATCAGGTTCGCGGCGAGTCGGCGTCGTTTCACGAGGACGAGCAGGTCAACATCCCCGGACTGCGCCGCTTCGATCAGGCGAAGCGCGACACCCAGCGCATCGTCAGCATGCTGACCGTCACGCCGTTCGGCGGCAACTTCGCCGTCTCCGCGAACTATGTTCGCTACTTCGATGACTACGGTGACAGCTCGGAGTTCGGCCTCGTCGAGTGGAAGAACCAGGCGATCACGGTGGATGCCGACTACACGCCGTCCGAGCGCTGGAACGCCTTCGCGTTCTACGCGAACGAGGACTGGCGTGGATTTCAGCGCGGCCGCCAGAGCGGCGCGACGTTCTCCGTCAACCCGCTCGACAACTGGAGCGCCGATCTGAACGACAAGGCAAATACCTTCGGCGCCGGCGCGAACTTCTCCATCGTTCCGGAGAAGGCGAGCCTCAACTTCACCGGCCGAGTGCAGACCGTCTCCGGCTATGGCGATTTCGAATCGCCTCCGGGCGGGGCCCCGGACGTCGCCGTCGACATCCCGAACATCGATGACACGAAACTCTTGACGTTCACCGGGGAGCTGACCTACCGCCTCGCGCAGGCGTGGGAACTCGGCCTCGGCGCATGGATCGAGCGTTACAAAATCAAAGACGACCTCAACACCGGCACCCAGCAGTACCTGCCGGCTTCGTTCTTCCTCGCACCCAACGACCTCGGGTACAAGGGCAGCACGGCGTACGTGAGGACGACGTATCGGTGGTAGCGGAGTGGGAGTTGCGGTGTGACGGTCTCACGGTTGACGGTCTAACGGTTAACGGTCTAACGGTTAACGGTCTAACGGTTAACGGTCTAACGGTTAACAGTCTAGCTGTCCGACCCCAGGCTAACGGCCAACTTAGACGGTTAGACCGTTACACCGTTAGACCGTTCCACCGCCCCTACTGCGACCAGCGCGCGATTCTCTTCGCCAGCGTCCCGATCCATGATCCGCTCAGCTCCTGATAGTGCTGAGCGGCCACTTTCCCCAGCGCATCGGCGAATGAGGGATAGGGTGTCACGAGTTGCGCGAGCTCACCGATCTTCGCGCCTTTTTTGCGCGCGAGCACGATCGTGGCGATCAGCGTCGATGCGCTCGTCGCCATCACGTGCGCGCCGGCGATCCTGCCTTTACGGTCGCAAATGATCTTGATGAACCCTGTGGTTGCGCGATCAGTCACGGCGCGGTCTACATCCGCCATCTCGACGCGGTAGGTCTTCACGTTCTCCGCGCCGAGTGCAGTCACCGCCTCCGGCTCCGTCATGCCGATGCGCGCGATCTCGGGATCGGTATAGATGGTCCACGGGATGTGCGTGTAATCGACATGCGACCGGCCGGGGAAGAGCATGTTGCGTACGAGCTTCACTGCTTCGTACGCAGCAACGTGGGTGAACTGCAGGCCGCCGTGGACATCGCCACAGGCCCAGATTCGCGGCACCGACGTCTGGAGGAAACGATCGACCTCGATATACGATCGACTGGTCCGCACACCTGCCGTTTGGAGCCCGAGGTTTTCGATGTTGCCGCGGCGTCCGGACGCGACGAAGACGGCGGTCGCGTGGATCTCTTCGGTTGCGCCCCCAGTGTCAATGCTGACTATTTTCGTCGCCGCATTGCTCCGAACGCTCGTCACTCGGCAGCCGGTGCGAATCGTGATCCCTTCCCAGGTGAGCAGCGCTCTGGTTGCGGCGATGACGTCGGGATCTTCCTTGTTGAGAATGTCATCAGCCATCTCGACGACGGTGACTTCGGAGCCCAAGCGGCGGAAAATCTGCGCGAACTCGATGCCGATCGCTCCTCCGCCGAGAATCACGACGGAGTGCGGGAAGTCATCGGTGTCGAGAAACGATGCGTGATCGAGATAGCCGCAGCCCGCGAGACCGTCGATCGGCGGGACGGCGGTACGCGAGCCGGTTGCGATGACGATGTCGCGGGCGGTGAGCCGCCGCCCGCTCACTTCGACTTCGTTTCGAGAGACGAGTCGCGCGTCGCCGTCGATCACGTCGATCCCGAGTGCGCGGAATTTCGCCGGATCGTCGTGCTTCGCGGTGATGGCGCGCTGCCTTCGCATCGACTCCATCACCGAGCGCGGCGTGATGCCCGGCTCATGCGGATCGATCCCCCAGTCCCCGGCGTGTCGCATCTGATGCGCGAGCTTCGCGCTTGCGACGAGCGTCTTTGTCGGAACGCAACCGGTCCAGAGACAGTCGCCGCCGAGCGCGACCCGCTCGATCAGCGCGACGCGGCGGCCAAGGCGCGCGCAGCCCGACGCGGTGACGAGGCCGGCGGTGCCGCCGCCGATGACGATGACATCGAAGGCTTCTTGCATCTAATCCGCAACATACACCGTGACCTTCCGTTCGCGCGGACCGTCGAGCTCGATGAAATAGATCCCCTGCCACGTTCCGAGGATCAGGCTCCCTCCGCGATATGGCCACGAGAGTGAGGCGCCGATGATCGTCGAGAGCAGATGGGCGTCAGAGTTCCCTTCGCCATGGCGGAAGCTCACGTTTGGAATCATCGCGCGCAGCGCCTTCGTCAGATCGGTGGGGACATCGGGATCGGCGTTCTCATTGACGGAAACCGCGCACGTTGTGTGCGGCGTGACGATCGTGCAGATGCCGTCGCCTTTCGTGAGGCTGGAGAGCGCGGACTGCACCTGATCGGTGATGAGGAGGATCTCCTCGCGCGCGTTGGTGCGCAACGAGATCGTCTTTTCCTTGAGCACCTACGGCCTGGTCAGCTCGACGCCGTTCGCGACGAATGAGACTTCGGTCGCGGTGCCGTCAGCGTTGCGCGCGAGCTTCGCGCCCTCTTCCTCGAGGTGATCGGCCTGCTTCTTCGACAGCGTTTTCACGACCGTCACGCCTTCGGCGCGCGCCTTCATCCCTTTGGAGTCGAGCGGAACGAAGAAGGCGTAGTCCTTGAACGTGACCCGCATCCCCGGTTTTCCAGCCTCGGGCACGAGCTCGACCCAGCAGCCTTTGTTCTCGCATGCCTTCGCGATGACACCCTCGACGACAACCTGCGTCTTCTCGTAATCGGCCGGCTTCGCGAGAACTTGCGAGATCGCCACCGCTTTCGCGTCATGAGGAACAGCCGCGCCGCGATTGATCGTGTCGTGGTGCGCGAGGGCACTCGTGGCAACAAGAAGGGTCAGGATCAGAGTGAGCTTCATGCGTGAATCGTACAACGGGAGTGGTCAGTGGTCAGCGGTCAGTGGTCAGTGGTCAGTGGTCAGTCGTCAGTGGTCAGAGATCAGCGGCCAGTGGTCAGATTTCCTGACCACTGACCACTGCACGCTGGCAACTACTCCGATCACTGGCCAATGGACTCTGGCAACTACTCAGTGGGAGTGTGCGTCGGTCGCAGTGGTGCCGATGCGCATCGAGTAGAACGACCGGTAAACGAACACGAGCGAAATCAGGAAGAAGACCAGGGAGAGGATCTGCGTCAAGGCACCCTGGCCGGCGCGCGTCATCTCGACGGCCAGCTCGACCGCGAGTAGCCCGAACAGCGTCGTGAACTTGATGACCGGGTTCATAGCGACGGACGACGTGTCCTTGAACGGATCGCCGACCGTATCGCCGATGACCACGGCCGCGTGAAGCGGAGTGCCCTTCGCCTTCAGCTCGACCTCAACGATCTTCTTCGCGTTGTCCCATGCGCCGCCGGCGTTGGCCATGAAGATGGCCTGGTAGAGACCGAAGAGTGCGATCGAGATCAGGTAACCGATGAAGAAGAACGGCTCGAAGCATGCGAACGCCAGCGTCGAGAAGAAGATGACCATGAAGATGTTGAGCATGCCCTTCTGCGCGTAGGTAGTACAGATCTCGACGACCTTCTTGGGATCCTCGACCGAGGCCCTCGTCGCGGTCGAATCGAGATGGATGTTCTGCTTGATGAACTCGACGGCGCGATACGCACCGGTCGAAACGGCCTGCGTTGCCGCGCCGGTGAACCAGTAGATCACTGCGCCGCCGACGACGAGCCCGAGGAGGAACTGCGGGTGGAGGAGCGAGAGCTTGTCGATGTCGGTCGTGAGACCGTTGGTAAGCATGACGATGATCGCGAAAATCATCGTCGTCGCGCCGACGACCGCGGTGCCGATGAGAACCGGCTTCGCCGTCGCCTTGAACGTGTTGCCTGCGCCGTCGTTCTCTTCGAGGAAGTCCTTCCCCTTCTGCCACTGGGGGCGGAAGCCGAAGTCACGCTCGATCTCGGCGTCGATTCCAGGCAGCGTCTCGATTGTCGAGAGCTCGAAGACTGACTGTGCGTTGTCGGTGACCGGCCCGTACGAGTCGACCGCGATCGTCACCGGACCCATGCCGAGGAAGCCGAATGCGACGAGGCCGAAGGCGAAGATCGCGGGAGCGATCATGAGCGCGCCGGCGCCCGCCGGGAACGTGCCCGCAACCCACGCCGCGGCGCCCATGAGACCCGCGATCGCGAGACCGGTCCAGTAAGCGGAGAAGTTGCCGGCGATGAAACCGGCGAGAATGTTGAGTGATGCGCCGCCTTCGCGCGAGGCGATGACGACTTCGCGAACATGGCGTGACTCGGTCGAGGTGAAGACCTTGACGAGCTCGGGGATGATCGCGCCCGCGAGCGTTCCGCAAGTGATGATCGCGGAGAGCTTCCACCACATCGACGTGTCTCCGCCGAGGTTCGGGATCAGAAGGTACGAAACGATGAACGTCACGCCGACCGAAAGAATCGACGTCAACCACACGAGCGAAGTCAGCGGCGCCTCGAAGTTCATCTTGTCGGCGTTGCCGTAACGGCTCTTCGCGAAGAATTCGTTGATGAAGTACGAGACGGCTGAGGTGATGATCATCAGGACGCGCATCGCGAAGATCCAGACGAGAAGCTGGACCTGCACGGTCGAGTCGGTGACTGCGAGCAGGATGAACGTGATCAGTGCGACGCCGGTGACGCCGTAGGTCTCGAACCCGTCTGCAGTCGGGCCGACCGAGTCTCCTGCGTTGTCGCCCACGCAGTCCGCGATAACGCCGGGGTTGCGCGCGTCGTCTTCTTTGATGTTGAAGACGATCTTCATCAGGTCCGATCCGATGTCGGCGATCTTGGTGAAGATTCCGCCCGCGATCCGAAGCGCTGCCGCGCCCAGCGACTCGCCGATCGCGAAGCCGATGAACACCGGCCCGGCGTAGTCACGCGGGACGAAAAGCAGAATCGCGAGCATGATCACCAGCTCGGTCGAGATCAGCAGCATGCCGATCGACATGCCGGCTTTGAGCGGAATCGAGTAGGTCGGGAACGGCTTGCCGCGGAGCGACGCGAAAGCCGAGCGGGAGTTTGCGAAGGTGTTGATCCGGATGCCGAACCATGCCACGCCGTAGCTCCCGGCGATACCGACAAGACTCGCGATCAGGATGATGACCACGCGCGCTGCGTCGAAATGCCGCAGGAAGCCGAAGTACACGACCATGATCGAGCCGATAAAGAGCTCGAGAAAGAGAATGAACTTTCCCTGCGTGATGAGATACGTCTTGCACGTCTCGTAAATCAGCTCCGAGATCTCGCGCATCGAGCTGTGTACCGGCAGCTTCTTCAGATCCGCATACATCACGAAACCGAACAGCAGGCCGAGTACGCAGACGATCAACCCGAAGAGAAGGAGCGTGTTTCCCTTTACACCGAGAAACTCGACGCTGCCGAGGTCCGGCAATGCGAGATTCGCCTCGGAACGATGTTCGACGGGATGAGAATCCGGGAGTGACTCCGGTGCGGCGACCGCAGGATTCGCAGTCGGGTGGGATTCCTGCGCCATTGCCACGCTGCCGGTCGCAAGCAACGCGACCAGCGCGAGATACACCGCGCGCACGATCATTGACTTCATGGTTCCTCCGTTTGGTTGGGTGGAGCGGATCGTGTCAGACAGACGCCCCCGCCTGTCCGGGCAGCCGTGGCGGCTGCCCTCCACATCCGTTTGGGCGCGCGGATTCTAGCAACATTCGTTCAGGTTTGTCGCGCGAGGTCCGGACCCGCCCGCCTGAAATCATTGCTGATGGCAACGCGTACGGTCTATAAGGGATCATGCTCTCCCTGATCCTGGCCGTTCTCCTCGACGCCAACGCCATCACCCGCCCCGCGGTGACGGAGATCAAGCCCTTCCGACTCCTCGTCTACCAGAACACGGTCGATGTGCCGTCGTTCGCGTTCGCGGCGGACGGTCTCTACGAGTATCTCGGCACCCCGGACGGCCTTCTGCGCGCCCGCAGGCTTCGGACCGCGAACTCACTCGATCCCATCGGCTTCGCGGGTGAGCAGATCAACAATCTTTACGTCGATCCAAGCACCTTGTATGTGCAACCGGGCGGTCAGACGAGGGTGACCTCGCCCGACCGGACGTTGATCCGCTCTTTCGATCATGGGCAGACGTTTCAGCCGATTGACTCGAACCTGCGCGACTGCAGCAGCGGACCGTGCGAGTACCTCGTCGGCCACGACATCGACGTTCCGGCGTACGGCGCGATCCTCACAGAGCAGGGGGGGAACCTTCTTGCAACGCGCAATGACGGGGCGACGTGGAACATCCTCTATGGAGTGCCGGTCGCGGGGCAACCGGCGGCGCAGGTCTGCCCTCTCGTCTTCGAGCGCGTCGGCCAGCGCGTCGTCATGGGGGGCGAGTGTCCCCTCGACGCCGGATTCCTCAGGTGGGGCGATCTGACGCCCGATTTTCTCGCCTGGGCGACGATCCCGCAGGAAAGCTTCGTCGCCGACCTTGGGAACCGCAACGTGCAGTTTATTCGCGAAGTGCAGAGCGGCTCCATCTTCGCGGGGGTCGAAGGGGGTCTGCTGAAGAGCACCGACGGCGGCCGCAGCTTCGGATGGTCGCTCAAGTACGAGCTCGATGCCGTTCGCTATCCGTATATTCGCCACTTCGTGCAGCCGGCGGGGTTTCCCAGCCTCATCATCATCGGCGGTTTCGACAAGGTCAATTCGTCCGCATACCTCGCGTACTCGAACGACGAAGGGGTTACGTGGAGAGACGTGTCGGCTCTGGTACCGCAGCCGGACGAGGGTGAGGAGGGAGGCATCAGCATGCTCGCGCAGGATCTCGATACGCGCGTGATCGCGATCTACCGGAATGGCGACCTGTACCAGATCGCCGAGTTGGAGATCGGCGATGAACCGCGCGGCCGTCGCCGCGCGGTTCGCCGTTGATTTCTTACGACTCCTGAGCGCGAATGTTGATCTCGACGCGACGGTTAAGCTGGCGTCCCGAAGGCGTGTCATTCGACGATTTCGGACGCGACTCGCCGTAACCGCGGGCGACGATGCGACCGGTCGGCACACCCTGGTCCGCCAGGTAGTCGCGAACCGCGCCTGCGCGGCGCTGCGAGAGGCCGAGGTTGTGGTCATCGGTGCCGGTCGAGTCGGTGTGACCCGAGACTTCGATGTTGTTGATATCGGAGTAGCGGCTGAACGTGGTCGCAAGCTCGCGCAGCGTCTGCCGCGAGTCCGATCGAAGCGCCGACGAGTCGGTGTCGAAGAGGATGTCGCTCGTGAGGCTGACTTCGATCTCGCCTTCCGACGGGCGGGAAACCTCGACGCCCTGAATCTCGCGGAGCTCACGCTCCTGCTGGTCCATCCGGCGTCCGATTGCCGCGCCGATCACCGCGCCGGCGACCGCTCCGACCGCCGCTCCCGTCCGGTTGTTGCCAGACTGGTTACCGATCACCGCTCCCGCGACTGCGCCTGCGCCTGCGCCGACTGCGGCGCCCTTGGCGGTCTTGTCGTTGTCGGTGGTGGCGCACGAGACAGCGAAGAGTGCGATGAGTAGAAGAACTGCTGCTTTTCGAATCATTTGAATCCTCCAGATTTCTGATGTCTCAGGCTGCGAGGTCCATGCCGGGGTCGAGGCAGGCATGAGCCCTGCGCCCGTCCCGCAGGAACGTTCATCGTCTCTTTATGTGGCGCGCGAAGCCGTTTCCCAGCTCGGTCGAAAAGAAAAGGGCGCCCTTGCGGGCGCCCCCCTTTCGAATCCGAGACGGCCTTACGCGGCGTCCGCCCGGACGTGAATCTCTACGCGACGGTTGAGCTGACGGCCACTCGCGGTGCCGTTTGATGCGCGCGGCTCAGCTTCGCCACGGCCAACGGCGTCGATACGGCTGTTACGGACGCCGAGGGACTGCAGGTAGTTGGCGACACCATCTGCGCGACGCTGCGACAGGCGGTTGTTGTACGAAGCCGATCCTGTTGAGTCCGCGTGACCTTCGACGATGATCGTGGTGTCGTTGTAACGCTCGAAGACGTCGGCCATCTCGCGAAGAGCCTCTCGTGAGACATTTCGAAGTACGGTCGAGTTGTAGTCGAAGAGCACTTCGTTCTTCACGGTGACCTTCAGCTCGTCCTCATCGACGCGCGTCACGTTGACGCCTTCGATCTGACGAAGCTCACGCTCCTGCTTGTCCATCATCGCGCCGACGACTGCGCCGGTGGCTGCTCCAACGACACCACCGATGGCAGCGCCGCGGGTTCCGTTGCCTTTGCCGCGGTTGTTGCCGAGAACGCCACCTACGATGGCTCCGGCGACGCCGCCGATTGCGGCGCCCTTACGGGTCTTGTCGCGCTCCGTCGCCTCATCCGCGAAGGCGGGGGTCACGGCGAGAAGTCCGATCAGGATGGTTGCGAATAGCTTGTTCATGTCTTGCCTCCATGGTCCTGCCGGCTATATCGCAACGGGGGTGCCACATTGCGAATAACTACGGAAGAAATCGTCCAGTCGCCGGCTTCGGCGTTGTACGATGTGGACCATGACTCCCGTTCGGACGATGAGCAGCGAGATCTCCAACATACTGACCCATGGAGACTTAACGTTCAGCGACTTCGTCGAGCTTGCCCTCTACCACCCGGAGTTCGGCTACTACGCCAAGCCTGAGAATCGAATTGGGAAAGAGGGCGATTTCGTCACTGCGCCCCTGCTGAGTCCGGCATTTGGCTTCGCCATGTCGCGGCTGGCCGGGGAGTTTCTGGGAGGCATGAGCGACGACGTGTCCACGATCGTGGACGTTGGCTGCGGCGATGGGGAGCTCATCCTTAATATGGCTGCCGCCGACTCGACAGGCCGGGCTCGGTTTTTCGGCGTGGATCGATCGCTCGAACGGGTTTCCTCCGCCGCATCCGAAACCGAGGTGGCGTTCGTTCGAACCCTCGATGAGGTACCGCAGCAGGGTCCGCGGCTGATCGTCAGCAACGAGCTTTTCGACGCGCTGCCCTTCTCGCGCCTGGTGCAGCGTGGTGAGCATCTTCACGAGCTATGGGTCACCGAGCGCAACGGCGATCTCGACTGGCAGGAGCACGAAGCCCCCGGCGCATGGGAAGACTACTTCGCAATGCGCGAGATTGAGCTCGAGGACGGCCAGTTCGCGGATGTGTCGATGGAGTGGGAGGCGTACTACACCGACCTCTGCCGGACGACACCGCGCGGTCTGATCGTCACGTTGGACTACGGGTACCCGGAGAAACAACTCTTCCATGGACGTGTGCGCCGCTTTGGAACCGCGGCCGCGTATTCGCAGCAGCGGGTGACGCGCGATCTGCTCCGCGACCCCGGAACGCACGACATCACCGCACACATCAACTTCAGCGACCTGATTCGCGCAGGGGAACGGGCCGGCTTCGACACACTTTTCTTCGATCGCCAGGCGAAGTTTCTTCTCGCCCTCGGCATCACCGAGCACGAGCTCTTCCGTCCGGCGGGAGATGTCTCGATCGACTCGGTCGCTGAAGGGGTCGATCTGATTCAGCGTCGCGAAGATGCGCGGCGTCTCGTGCTTCCCGATGGAATCGGCGAAGACATTCGCGTGCTCGTGCAGGCGAAAGGCATCGCGTTGAACGGATGGACTTTTCAGCGAAAACTCTTCTGAGCGATTTGCGTGGTTGACTAACGACCATGCCCGTTTACAATTACGGCGGTCTGGTCCTCGACAAACTATGGCGAACTACTCGGTCCTCCTCGTAGCCGCGCTCATCGTCCTCTCGATTCCGGTTCTGACGCTTTTCATCATCACGCCTCTGATCCGTGCTTCACGGGCGAACAAGGTGAAGCTCGAGCCGTACGAGTGCGGTGTACCGGCCACGTCTCTCGCCTTCGATCACCGCTTTTCAGTTCGCTACTTTCTGATCGCGGTGCTCTTCATCATCTTCGACGTCGAGACGGTCTTTCTCTTTCCGTGGGCGATCCGGTTCAAGCAGCTCGGCTGGTTCGGAGCTGTCGAGATGGCAATTTTCCTTGCGATCCTCCTGATCGGTTACTTCTACGCGTGGAAGAGGAAGGTTCTTTCATGGGTCTGATCGAGAATCGTTTCGACCCGAACGTCCTCACCACCTCCGTAGACAAGTTCTTCAACTGGGCGCGCAAGTCGTCGCTCTGGCCGATGCAGTTCGGTCTTGCATGCTGCGCGATCGAGATGATGGCGGTGCTCGATCCGCGTCACGACATGGCGCGTTTCGGCGCAGAAGTATTCCGCGCGACACCGCGCCAGGCCGATCTGATGATCGTCTCCGGCACCGTCACCGAGAAGATGGCGCCGATCGTCCGCCGGCTCTGGGATCAGATGCCGGAGCCGAAGTGGGTCATCGCGATGGGATCGTGCGCGACCTGCGGCGGCCCGTACGACACGTACGCGGTGACGCAGGGTGTCGATCGTCTCATCCCCGTTGACGTCTACATCCCCGGCTGCCCTCCTCGCCCCGAGGCATTGATCTGGGGGCTGATGGAACTGCAGAAGAAGATCGAAAAAATGCACGTACTGCGCAAGGGTGGCGAGGCCTACGACTTTGCGCGCGCCGCGGTGCGTGACTCGCTGCGTCCATCGCATGAAGGACCTGCGCTTCGCGCGGAACAGGCGCAGTTGAAGCCGGCGCCGATCTCGGGCGTGCAGCGAACTGCGACACCCGTGAAGCCGCGCGCGGCGGCCCCCGCTGCTGCTCCTGTTGCCGCAGCCGTGGCGGCAGCGCCGAGCTCGGGCGAGCCGACGCAGACGGCGGTGCTGGAAGCGCCCGCGCCTGAAATCGTTCCTGGCGACGCAACCGAGGGCGCATCTCCCGCCGCTCCGTTTCATCGCGAAGACCTCACGCTTCCCGAACGGATGACACTCGCCGGCGAGATGGGCGGAAAGTGGGAGACGAAGCTTTTCGCGGCGATGGCGCAGACCGATTGCGGCGCGTGTGGATGGGACTGCGAAGGCTACGCGAACGCGATCGCAACCGCCGAAACGAAAGATATCTCGCTCTGCGTCCCCGGCGAATCGGAGACGCTCGACATGCTCAAAGCGCTGATGGAAGAGAAGGGACGACCCTACGAAGGAGCCTGATGATCAGAACTGAAGACTGACGCTGGCCACTCAGTCCTCCGTCCTGATCCTCAGTCCTTCGTCCTGACCATGTCCGAAACGACACCGCCCCCGGCGAAACCAGCGACTCCCGCGGCGGCCGCACCGCCGGCGCGCAGCGTTACCGACATCAAGCGCGATCCGCTGGTGGTGGTCGCGGTGTCGCGCGACTGGGACGCTGTGACTGACGCAAAGGAGTTCGCCGGGGAGATCACGCTGACGGTCCAGCGCGAGAAGATCGCCGAGGTCTCGCGCACGTTCAAGAGCGAAGGTTTCAACTATCTCGTCGACCTCTGCGGCGTCGATTACTCGAAGTTACCGGGACACACCGCTCCTCGTTTTGGCGTGTCGTACATGCTCTACTCGTTCCGCAAGAATCAGCGCGTCCGACTTCGCGTCTTCACCGACGAGAACACAGCGGTGCCGTCCGTGACCTCCGTCTGGAAGACAGCAAACTGGCATGAGCGCGAGACCTTCGACATGCTCGGCATCCAGTTCGACGGCCATCCGAATCTCGAGCGCATCCTGATGTGGGAGGGCTTCAACGGCCATCCGCTGCGGAAGGACTTTCCGATCCGCGGGATCGACACCGGTGCGCGGATTTATCCCGAAGTTTTTCCCCCAGGCGGCGGTCCGAAGCCTGGATCCACCGGTAAGGACGCGAAAGACGTCAACATCTTCAAGGGAGAGTGGAAGAGCTACGGCACATGGCCGATCGCGGAAATCGCCGGACAGCGCGCGGCCGCGAAAACGCAGCAGCCGCCTGCGCCCGATCTCGCCGCTGTCGTTGCCGACACCGCGAAGCCGACTGCCGAAGCACCGTGGCACAACCCCGAACTTGCCCTCACACAGCGCATGGAGATGGCGAAACAGGGAAGTCTCAAGGACAAACTCTTCGCTGCGATGGCGCAGACCGACTGCACCGCATGCGGTTGGGACTGCGAAGGCTACGCGGAGGCAATCGCAAAAGGGGAGACCAAAGACCTCACGCTGTGCGTTCCAGGAGAACAGGAAACAGAGTCAATGCTCAACCAACTGATGGCGGGGAAAACGTAGGTTTCAGCCGTCGACTCCCAGGAACTCCCTGAGAGCTGAGAGCTGAGAGCTAAGAGCCGACAACAATGTTCGACGTCCACGAAATGGAAGTGAACTTCGGTCCCCAGCACCCCTCGACCCACGGGGTGCTGCGGGTTCTGCTGAAGATCGATGGCGAGCGCATCATCGAAGCGAAGCCGGTGATCGGCTATCTCCATCGCGGCACCGAAAAACTCTTCGAGCACATGGCGTATCCGCAGTGCATACCGCACACCGATCGGATGGACTACGTTGCCTCCGCGACGAACAACCTCGGTTTTGTCGAAGCGGTCGAGAAGCTGATGGGGATCACGAAGATGATCCCCCGCCGCGCGCAGCTGATGCGCGTGATCCTGTCGGAACTGCAGCGGATCTCGTCGCATCTTCTCTGGCTCGCGACGCATGCGATCGACATCGGTGCGATGACGCCGTTCTTCTATACCTTCCGCGAGCGCGAGCAGATCCTCGATCTCTTCGAGGCGTACTGCGGCGCACGCCTCACGCTCAATTGCATGCGGATCGGCGGCATGCCCGACGACATGCCGGCCGGATGGCTCGACGACATCGCGGCATTCACCGGCAAGTTCGATGAGGCGCTGGACGAATACGAGTCGCTGCTCACCAACAATCGGATCTGGAAGCGCCGCACGGTCGGTATCGGGGTTCTCTCGCCCGAGGAGGCGATCGAGTGGGGAATCACCGGCCCGCCGCTGCGCGGATCGGGAGTGAACTGGGACCTGCGCCGCGCTCAGCCTTACGAGTGCTATCCGGAGCTGCAGTTCGAAGTGCCGGTCGGCAAGAACGGCGATACGTACGATCGCTACCTCGTGCGGATGGAAGAGATGCGGCAGTCGCGTTCGATCATCGATCAGTGCATCCCGCTGGTCAAAGCGACGCCCGCGGGCGACATCAAAGCGAAGATCTCACGCGTGATCCGCCCGCCCGAAGGCGAGGTCTATCACTCGATCGAATCGCCGAAGGGTGAGCTCGGCTACTACATCATCTCCGACGGCAAGACTCAGAACGCGTATCGCTGCCACGTCCGCCCGCCATCATTCGTGAATCTCCAGGCGCTGCCGGCCATGGCCAAAGGCCACCTGATCTCTGATCTTGTGGCGCTGATCGGAACGATCGACATCGTGCTGGGAGAGGTCGACCGATGAAGGAAAGTGCTTCGCGCGTCCGGGAGAGAGAGACGGGAATGTTGAATGTTGAATGTGTTCGAGTGTTCAACATTCAACATTCAACATTCAACATTCACAATTCCCGTTCTCCCGAACACCAATGCCGCGTGGAGGTTCTGCCATGACCTCCACGACTTTCTTCGCCGCCATCACGAACCCGTGGATGCACTACCTCATCTGGCCGGTGGTGAAGTTCAGCATTGCGTTCATCATCGTGCAGGGGATCGTCGCGGCGATGAACTGGAT
>JAENWF010000136.1 GCA_016650215.1 Thermoanaerobaculia bacterium | reverse complement strand
GTCATGGCGAGCCGCTCAGCTCTTCGCTCACTCCACCGGCCGGGGCGTCATTCGTCGGCGTCTTGATGGGTGATCCCGATGAGCTCTGGCTTCTGACGACTGACGACGGCTACGGCTTCGTCTGCCGTCTCGAGGAGATGATGACGCGGCTCAAGGCGGGGAAGTCGATCGTGAATGTCGGAAAGGGAGCGTCGGCGCTCCGTCCGCAGCGCGTCGTGAATTTCGAGAGCGATCTCGTCGCTGCCTCGACCACGGAAGGGAAGCTCCTGTTGTTCGGTGCGAGCGAGCTGCCGCAGCTCGCGAGAGGGAAGGGCGTGCAAACGATCAAGATTCACCGGACGCCGATCGCGCCGGAGAAGGTCGTTGCGGTCGCAGTGGTGCCGCCCGACGGAACCCTCGTCGTTCACGCAGGCAAGCGCTACACGAATCTAAAAGGCGCCGATCTCGAGACCTACATCGGCAAGCGCGCCCAGCGCGGCCTCAAGCTCCCGCGCGGATTCCAGAGCGTGACCGGGATTCAGGCGGAGAGCCGAAAAGGCCAGGGCGAGCTGGTGACGTGAAGTCATTCCGAGCTTGCGCTCGGAATGACTCAGTCCTAACTCCGCACCGCTGCATTGCGGAGAACTCTCGCTTCGAGCCACGACATCCACTGGGTCAGCCCGTCGCCGGTCTGGCAGGAGGTCTCGATGATCTCCGCGTCCGCGTTGATCGAACGAGCATTGAGTTTTGCGAGCTCGAGGTCGAACGGGACGTAGGGGAGGAGGTCGGTTTTCGTGAGGACGATGAGCTTCGCCTTGAAGAAGATCGAGGGGTACTTCAGCGGCTTCTCTTCCCCTTCGGTGACGCTCAGCAGAACGATCTTGGCTTCTTCGCCGAGGTCGTAGCTCGAGGGACAGACGAGATTGCCAACGTTCTCGATGAAGAGGATGTCGAGGTCGTCGAGGTCCCAGTCGATGAGATGGCGCTCGATCATCGTCGCGTCGAGATGGCAGGTGCCGCCGGTCGTGATCTGGCGGACGGGATAGCCGAAGCGAGCGAGGCGCTCCGCGTCCTTCTCGGTCTGGATGTCGCCGGTGAGCACGGCGGCGCGGACTCCGTCGGGCAGCAACTCGAGCGTCCGCTCGAGCAGGCGCGTTTTTCCTGACCCGGGGGCGCTGATGAGATTCACGACGGTGACGCATGTGCGCGCGAATTTCTCGCGCAGCTCGTTCGCGATGCGAGCGTTCTCGCTCAGTACTTTCTTCTGGACCTGGATCACGTCGGTCATGCTTCCTCCACTTCGATGAATGTGATGTCGAGCTCTTCGCCCGCGATGCACGCGCCGCGCAGCGAGCCGCAGGCTGGGCAGGTCAGCGTGTAGCGGTCGGTCTCGAACTCGGTCGAGCAGTCGAGACACCGCTGGCGCCGGTCGATCTGCTCGATGTCGATCCGCAACGGCTCGAGATCGCTGTCTTTGACGATTGCGTCGAAGCCGAACCGGAGCGCGTCCGCGTCGATCGCCGCGAGCGCGCCGATCCGAACGCCGACCGCTGTGGCGCGCCGTCCCGGCCGCGAGGCAATCTCGCCCCGGACGGTCTCGATGATCGACGAGGCGATGCTCAGCTCGTGCACTCCGCGAGTATGGCGAAGGCGTGAACTAACAGGAGTGATGCGCTCTACGAGGAGGTGTGAGGGGTGTCACCAGGGGGACGAAAACCCGCCGGCTGAAGCCGGCGCCACGTCGCTTAAGGATGCTGCCATGAGCGATGCATGACGGGGCGCCGGCTTCAGCCGGCGGCCTTCCGTCCCCCCTCCCCCTGCCCTCGCTACGCGAAGCTTCGCGGCCGCTCGTCGAGAGTGGTCGCGATGTCGATCAGCGCGGCCGTGTAGAGCGGCTGTTCGACCGTCAGAAGGAGTGCCGGGTCGGGACGCGCTACCTGAATCGTCAGACGGTTCGCGTTCACGTCTACATCGACGTCATCGATCCGCGGAAGTGGCAATTCCCTTTTCTTCCGTCCGTCGATGATCACTCGCTTGTTCGTCAGATAGAGCGTGCATTCCTCCGTTTTTTTCGCGCCGTGGATCTGGCCGCGTGTCGAGTGGATGCAGTGTTCTCGATATCCGAGGGGGATCGGGTAATCGTGCTCCGGAAGTTTCTCGCGTGTGATTCCGCGAAGGCGGTCGAACTGCTGCATCGCGAAGGTTTCGTCGGATGTGTCGCTGTCGGAGAGACCGAGGCCGCGGCGGATTGCGTCGAGCTCCCGGGTTTGTGAGGGGCCGACCCGATCGTCCGCGAGCAGATGCCAGACGACCGTCTGATAGAGATCGAGCTTGACGTCGAGTGTGTCGGGCTTGTCGAGGCCGACGGCCGCCGCCACGCGATCCATCAGACGCGAGATCTCGTCGCTGCCTTTCGCGGCGAACTTCCCGAGCGCATCGAAACCGATGTGGAGCACGGTGCGCTTGGCGAGGGGGCGCCAGATCTTGTAGGAGAGCTCGAGCTGCTCGCGCTCCTTGAGCGCGATCTTCATGTTCTCCTCGCTCGGATTCGCGCGAAGTCGCTCGAGCGCGGTGGTGTAGGCGGTCATCGCGTCGCGGTTGCGCTTCTCGCGCTCTTCACGCTCCGCACGCTCCTTCTCTTCCTGCGCACGGATCGCGCGCCGCTTCTGCGCGGTGATTCCGATCGGGGTGCTGATGAGCGCGACGCCGAGGATCACCGGGATCCACCCCTGGGGCCCGAGCCGCATGATCGTTCCGATTCCGAGGAGGAGAAGCAGCGCGCCGACGATCATCATCGCGACGAAGGCCCACCCTTTTGCATCGGCCGGTTTCAGCGAAGAGAAGAACGATGTGGAGGCGATGCTCGACGGTTTCGGAATCTCGACTACGCCGATCGGGTACGAGTCGGCGAAGAAGTAGCCGTGAGTGCTCCGGCGGACAAAGTCGCCCGACGCGCCCGTGCTCACAGCCGCGTCGGTGTCGATCTCCTCGATCTTGTGGCGAGGCGAGACTCCGAACCTGATCGGTCCGTGCGCGAGTGATTTCTTGACGTAGAACGTCACGCTACAGCTCCTTCGCGTTGCGGACTTCGTGCCCGGTCAACGGAGTGTGAAGAGGAACGCCGTCACGTCGCGCGCATCCTGTTCGGTCACGCCGACGTTCGGCATCGTCGTGTTCGGATCCATCCCGGGCGGGTTCTGCAGCCAGCGGATCATGTTCTCCGGCGTGTTCGGGAACTTGCCGAGGATCGCTGTTTTCGTCGCGCTGTTGTCGAGGGCCGGCCCGAGCGTCGCTCGCGGCCCGTCGATCCCCGGAACCATATGACAGCCGGTGCAGCCGTAGCTGGTCATCAGCTCGCGTCCGCGAGCCGCGTCGCCGGCCGATCCCGCGGCTGCAGCAACAGCGGGAGCCTCGCGCTTTCCACACGCGAGCGCAAAAACAAGAAGAAGAGCGAAACGCTTCGACATGCGCAAAGCCTATCAGGAGGAACCCTTCTTTCGGGGTCAGGTCTTGATTTTTGCTTTTCCAGCCTGTGGAAATGCAAAAATCAAGACCTGACCCCGAATCTACCCGGTGTTGCGCATTCCGGCCGCGATGCCGTTCGCGGTGACCACGAAGGCGTCGCGGAGTGCCGGGTCGTTCGACACCCGGTAGCGGCGGAGGATTTCAGCCTGCACGAGGTTGATCGGGTCGACGTACGGGTTGCGGACGTCGATGGAGCGGCGGAGGACGCGGTTCGACTCGAGGAGCCGCTTGTGGCCGGTGACCTCGAGAACGAGCTGCACGGTGAGCGCAAGACGGGCGCGGAGCCGCTGTCCGATGTCGCGTAACTCCTGCGGCACAAGCAGCCGCTCGTAATACTCCGCGATGTTGCTCTCTGCTTTCGCGAGAACCATTTCGATCAGATCGATCGTCGAGCGAAAGAACGGGAAGGACGCGTACATCGCGCGCAGTGATTCGATCGGCGCGGCCTCGAGCGCGCTGTCGACGCCGAGCCAGGAGGGGAGAAGCAGCCGGTTCTGCGTCCATGCGAACTGCCACGGGATCGCGCGAAGCGACTCGACCCCTTTCTTTGCGCCGCTGCGCCGCGCGGGACGGCTGCCGATGTTCAGTTCGCCGAGCTCGAGCTCCGGCGTTGCGGCGCGGAAGTAGTCGACGAAGCGTGGCTCCTCGTACACGACTGAGCGGTATCCGGCGCGCGCCGCAGCCGCCATCACGTCGATCGTGACTCTCCATTCCTCGCGCGGTGGTTCCGGTGGCGCGAGCGTCGCTGCCAGCGTGGCCGTCGTGTAGACCTCGAGCGTCCGCAATGCGATGCCCGCGAGGCCGAACTCTGCCTGAATCATCTCTCCCTGCACCGTGACGCGCAGCCTGCCGTCCACCGATCCCGGCGGCTGCGACGCGATCGCCATGTACGTCGGCCCGCCTCCGCGACCGACACTTCCGCCTCGACCGTGGAAAAGCGTCAGCTCGATCCCGGCACGCCGGCAGGTCTCGACGATCTGCTCCTGCGCTTTGAAAAGCTCCCACGCGGCAGTAAAGCGCCCGCCGTCCTTCGACGAGTCGGAGTATCCGACCATCACTACCTGTCTGCCGTCGATGATCGCGCGGTAGCGATCGCTCGAGAACAGACGCTGCATGGTCGCACCCGAGTTGTGCAGATCCTCGACGGTCTCGAACAGCGGCACGATGCGGAGCGGCGAAGCGACGCCCGCTTCCTTCTGCAGCACGGCCACGGCAAGCACGTCGGACGGCTGCCGCGCCATCGTGATGACGTAAGCGCCGAGAGATTCGGGATGAATGCGTGCGATCGCGCGGAACGTTTCGATGACGTCGCGCTCTTCTTCACCGAGCGCGAGTTGCCGATCGATCAGCGGCTGAGCCGAGCTGAGCGCGCGGAGAAGAAACTCGACGCGCTGCTCCTCGTTCCAATCGGCGTAACTCCCGTCGCCGCGCGCTCTCGTGACGGCGTCGAGCAACGCCTCGTGCCGTGCCGAATCCTGCCGGACATCGAGGCGAACGAGCGTGGTGCCGAAACAGACGACGCGCCGGATGAGGTCGAGCAACCGGCCCGCGGCGATGATCGCATTGCCGGTTGCGATCAGCGACCGATGGCAGAGCAGCAGCGGATCGAGCAGTTCGCGCGCTTCCACGATCGGCGCACGATCATCATTGCGCTGAGGCCACTCCCTCCACATGCCGCGGCTCGCCAAAGCCTCCTCGAGCGACTCGCGGGTCGCGAGCAGCCGCGCGCGTAGTGGTCTGAGCAAGGCGCGATAAGGTTCCTGTTTCGATCCGGCCGCCGCCGTGAGCTCCGCAGATCCGGTCGCCATCGAAAGCTCCGAGCGCAACTCGTCGATCTCGCGCAGATAGAGATCGGCGGCAACCCATCGCGCGAGCAGACAAGCCTCTCCCGTGACGTCGGGCGTGATGTTCGGGTTGCCATCGCGGTCGCCGCCGATCCACGAGCCGAAACGGATCGGCATCGCGTCGAGCGGCAACGCCCGCCCGGTGTGGTCGTTCAGAGCGTCATCGAGCGTTCGAAGGTATCGCGGCAATGCGTCCCATACCGTCTGTTCGAAGATGAAGAGGCCGCCCTTGACCTCCTCGAGCGGCGTGGGACGCTCGTGGCGCACTTCGTCGGTCTCCCACGCGGCTGTGATCTCCCGCCGCAGAGCGCCGGCGATCTCTTCCTCCTCCGGGACAGTCAGATCGCTGTGATCGCGTTGTGCCAGCAGATCCGCAATCCGCCGGTGTTTCTGCAGCAACGTGCGTCTCACGACTTCGGTTGGATGCGCGGTGAACACGAGCTCGATGTCGAGAGAAGCGATCGTCTCGAAGAGATGATCGGGGCTGACACCACTCGCAATCAGACGGGCAAACGTCTCGTCGCACGACCCCGCCTGCGGCGCTGCGTCCTCGTCGCGCTCATATTCACGGCGGCGACGCACACGATGATGCTGCTCGGCGATGTTCGCGAGGGTGAGAAAGTGCGCGAAGGCGCGCGCGATCGGCAACGCCTCTTCGGCGGGACGTGAGGCGAGCAACTCCGCGAGCCGCTCGAAATCCTCGCGCTGGCCGGCCCGTCCGCTTTTCGCGAACGCGCGCACGCGCTCCACCATGTCGAAGAGCTGCCCGCTCTCCTGCGCGCGCAGAGTCTCGCCGAGGAGATCACCGAGCAGGTGAACGTCGTCGCGAAGACGCTGATCGCTGTCGGTCATTGACCACCCAATATCGCACGCGCTGCCGTTTGCTGCTGAAGCATCACGATACAGATTCGGCGGCCTGCCTCTGTGTGGCGCCGCCGGCGCCACATAGAACCACGGCGTCTGAGCCCGCGCGCAGGCTACACTTGCGCCCGATGGCCGCGATTTATGCGATCGCAGCGTTCCTGATGACGCTCGCCGGCGGCGCGTTCGCGTTCCGCTATCGCCAGTATTTGCTCTACATCATGGCCTTCTCCTCCGGCCTGCTCATCGGCGTCGCGTTTCTCGACCTGATGCCGGAGATCGTGGACATCGCGCGCGTTCATTCGATGAACGTCCGCTCGCTGATGGTCGTGGTGATCTGCGGTTTCGTCGCGATCTTCCTGCTCGAGAAGCTGACGATCATCCACAGCGAGAAGGGACATGACGCGCCCGGGCACCATCACAACGTCGGCGTGGCGGGAGCGATCGGTCTCTCGTTCCACAGTTTTCTCGACGGCCTCGCGATCGGCGTCGGTTTTCAGGCGGGAACCGAGGTCGGGTTCGTGGTGCTGATCGCGGTGCTCGCACACGACTTCGCCGACGGACTCAACACGGTCACGTTCATGCTCGCAACTCGCAACAGCGTATGGCGGACTGGTGCGCTGCTCACAGTCGACGCGCTCGCGCCGGTTGCCGGTGCGCTCGTCGCGTCGCTGTTTGATATCGAGCCGCGCTTCCTCGCGTACCAACTGTCTTTCTTTGCCGGTTTCCTCCTCTACCTCGGCGCGTCGGATCTTCTCCCGCACGTTCACGAGCGCCCGCGCTTCGTGTTGATCGCCTCGACGCTCGCCGGACTCTTGACGTCAGCAGCCGTCGTGTATGGATTGCAGGCGCTGCACGCGCATGGGTAGCGTTTTACCTGGTGGCCGTGTGAGTCGTTAACGTCGGCGAAGCTCGATGACGACGATCTCGGGCGTCATGCCGAGGCGGAACGGGACGAGCCAGTATCCGGTACCGGTCGTGATGAAGAGCTGTGAGGCAGCCTCTCGATAGAGTCCCATGTGGTACTTCAGAAACAAGCCGGCGAGCGACCAGCGAAATGACCGAACGCCGCACTGGCCACCGTGCGTGTGCGCCGCCAGCGTGAGCGGCAGGCCTTGACGAACGGCTTCCTCGAAGATCTTTGGCTGATGCGACAGGATGATCGGGAATCCGCTGTTGCCTGACATCGCGCGCGCTAGATCGGGAGCAAGCGCGCGCCGCTCCTGCATTTGCATCGCGGCAGGGTCGGAGAGTCCGACCAGTTTGAGCGATCGCAATTCAACATTCTCGTTGACGAGAAGGCGGATGCGGCTGCCGCGCATCGCGGCAATCACCCGCTCGGGCTCACCGTACATCTCGTGATTGCCGAGCACAGCGAGGAGCGGGATCGCCGGACCGAGAGCGCTCGTGCCTGCGAGGAGCTTCGGAACGAAATGCGGGTCGTCGTCGATGAGATCGCCGAGGATGACGGCGGCGTGCGGATCGAGAGCGCGCGTCGTCGCGAAGATTCTCGTCAGTCGTGATGGCCGCGTAAAGAGTCCGACATGGAGGTCCGACAACAACGCGATCCGCGTTCCCTCGGCCTGCGCCGGCAGATTCGCGACGAATACCTGTACACGCTCGACCCGGAGCGGGACGAGAGCCTGGTACACGCCAATCGGCACGGCGATGAAGGTCACGATCATGAATAACCGTGACGGCCAGCGCGCGATGCGCTCGAACGGTACCGGCTTCGCCGTTCGAGCCACCGCCCAGAGGAGTCCCGCGATCACGATCATCGCTGTGTAGAGAATCGCGAACGATGTCCACGCGAACCACATCGGCCCGAGAAGCGCGCGCACGAGGCGAAAAAATGCGCCGGTCGTCCGCAGAAGCGGAAAGAACGGCCACATGAGATTGCCGAGAATCGCCGCCGCCACGATCCACCCGCGACGCCGCGGGTGAAGATGAAGGAGCGAACGGATCGCGACGAAATTGAACGGGAGAAAGATCGCTCCTGCGATCGCCATGAACATGACCGTGCGCATCGGGACGCGCATGATACATTCCGGCGGATGCCGCATTTCGACATCCCGCTCGATCTGCCGCACGCGGGACGCCTTGCGGATCGCATCCTCTCGCTGCTCGAGCGTTTGAGTGAGGAGCGCGGAGTCGAGGCGCCTGAAGCACTGGAGACTGCTGACCGGCTGTCGAATCTCCTCTTCCGCTACAGCGCAAGCGAAGACAATCCGCCTGAGGCCGAGGCGATGAAGACGCGCGAGGAGGCGGCGGCAATCGCACGCGACCTCGTCGCCACGATCGAATCCGCCCAACTCACTGCGGACCGCCTCGGCCAGTACATCCGCAATCTTTTCGAATGCCTCGAGCTCGGGAAAGAAGGCGCCGAGATCTCGCTGCGGGCCGGCGAGAATCCCGGCTCGCTGCAAAGACCGGTGTGAGGAACGTGGCGCGAGGCTAACGGAAGCCGGCGGCGTGGTTCTGTG
>JAENWF010000135.1 GCA_016650215.1 Thermoanaerobaculia bacterium | reverse complement strand
TTCAAGACCCACGATGTGGTCGCCGAAGGCCATGTGATCATCGACCAGGGCCCGACGCGCATCACCGCGAACCAGGCCGTCTACAACCTCGACTCGAAGACGGGCACGTTCTTCAATGCCACCGGCACCATGGATCCGTCCATGTACTTCTCCGGCGACCGCATCGAGAAAGTGGACGTGGACACCTACCGTCTGACGAACGGCGTCTTCACTTCATGCGATCTCGATCGGCCGGCGTGGTCGTTTCACGTCGGCAGCGCTACGCTGAACATCGATGACTACGCGCACTTCCGAAATCTCTCGTTCCGCGCGAGGAACATTCCGATCTTCTGGTCGCCGCGCCTGATCTGGCCGACGAAGCGCGACCGCTCGCAGGGGTTTCTCATCCCGCGCCTCCGCTTCTCCGGCGACGTCGGTGAGCGGCTCGAGCTCGGCTACTTCATTCCGTTCGGCGAATCCGCTGACGCCACGATCACGGCCGACCTCAACACGAAGGGATATCTCGGCGGCGGCGTGAACGTCCGCTATCTCCCATCGCAGGACGTGAAGATCGGCGACCTGGCCGCCTACGTCGTGAACGATCCCGAGCCGACACCCGAGCCCGGCGAGCTGGCTCCCGACTCACGCCTTCAGTGGCGCTACAACCTCCGGCATTCGCAGGAGAATCTGCCCGGAGGTTTCCGAGGAGTCGTTGACCTCGAGAACTTTTCCGACATCGACTTCTTCCGCCGTTACGTCGACGACACGCGCCTCCACACGCTGTCGAACATTTACTCGTCCGCGTATCTGACGAAGAACAGGCCGCGCTATTCGCTGAACCTGCTCGCTGACCGGCGCGAGCTGATCTTCGCTACGACCGAGCAACGATTCGAACAGCAGCCGTCGGTGCAGTTCCGGATGTACCCGCAGCGCGTCGCAAACACGCCGGTCTATTTCTCGCTCGAGTCATCGGCGTCGAGGCTTCGCACGAATTCGGTCGGCTTCATCGAGGATTCGAGCGGCGCGTATTACCGCACCGACTTTTTTCCGACGCTCTCGCTCCAGCTCAAGACGCCTGCGTGGTTCTCGCTCCGCCCGCAGCTCTCGTTGCGCGAGACGTACTACTCGGCCAGCCTCGAGGCGAATCCAGCACCCGGCTCGTCACGCGGGATGATCGACGAGACGCTCAACCGGTTCTACGCACAGGGACAGGTCGAGCTGGTCGGCCCCTCGGTCTCGCGCATCTTCGACCGCTCCCTCGGCGGCTTCAGCCGCTTCAAGCACGTGATCGAGCCGCGGTTCCGCTACGTCTACACGTCGAACGTCGGCGAGCAGGATCGGACGATCCGCTTCGACACAGTCGACTCGCCATTTCTTCCGATCGTCCGCGACACGATCGAGTACTCGATCACGCAGCGGCTGATCGGCAAAGAGGCAGGCGGGGGAAAGAATGCGCGCGAGGTGCTCTCATTCGGACTCCGGCAGACTGCGTCGCTCTCGAAGCCGTTCCCGCGCGGCAGCAGCAGCTCGCTGAGCACCGCGAATCAGAAGTTCACACCGCTGGTCGCAACGCTTCGCGTCAATCCGTATCAATCGATCACGGTCGACGCGAGCACGACGTTCGGCAACGTCTCTCACCAGATCGATCAGACGAGTCTCTCCGCGAATCTCTTCGGCACCGGCCGCCTCGCGGATAAGTACATGAGTCTCACCTGGTTCGCGACCTACCGCGACGCGACAACGAATACCGCCAACTCGAGCCAGTGGCGCATCAACACCGGCTCCACATTCCTCCGCGAACGGCTCCGCGGAGACGTCCAGCTCAACTACGACGCCACCGCGCGAAAATTTCTCGAACAGCGCTACATCCTCGGCACCACCGGCTCCTGCTACGGCCTCGCCGTCGGCGCCCGCCGCTACCTCATCTATGATCCCTTCGAAGAATCGAAATGGAGTGCCGACTTCTCCGTCACACTGAAGAATGTCGGGTCCATTGGATCGGTCAAGTAGAAAAGGTTACGAGTGACGCGTGACGAGTGACGGGTTGAAACCCTGCCTTTACTCGTAACGCGTCACTCGTAACGCGTCACTCGTAACGCGTCACTCGTCACTCGTCACTCTCGTCTAATGCCCAACGTCTACACATTCAAAGACTTCGAAGGAAGCAGTCATCGAATTCTGATAGGGCTGATCCGCAAGTACGCGGGTCGCGGGGGGACGCTGCTCGATCTCGGGGCGGCGGGGGGTGAGCTCGCAGCTGCGGTGCGCGAGCAGTTCGATCGGACGATCGGGTTCGAGTTTCAGGTCGACTGTGCGCCTGATCTTCGCGGGCGGTTCGACTCGGTCGTCGTCGCGGACCTCGAGCGCATCGAACGTCTTCCGGGCGGGAACCGGGCGATCGTGCTCGCGGACGTGATCGAGCACCTGCGCGACTCGGCCGCGTTGCTACGGCTCGTGCGCAGATCGCTCGCGCCGGGCGGACACGTATTCATCTCGGTGCCGAACATCGCGAACATCACTGTCCGTCTCGGCCTGCTCTTCGGCGTGTTCGAGTACCGCGACCGTGGAATCCTCGACAACACGCATCTCCGCTTCTACACGCTTCGAACGATTCGGAAAGAGATTCAGGGCGCGGGCTTCCACATCGTCGAGATGGCCGGCTCTTCCATTCCGGTGCGCCTCATCATCGGCCGCTTCACCCCGGAACTGATCCTGAGGATCGGCGAGCGGATTCTGACGCTCTTCACGCGCCTCTGGCGATCCCTTTTCGCCTACCAGATCATCGTCGTCGCAGTGCCCGAGTGATTTCGCCCGCTCCGACGACCAGCAGCGCGAACGCTGCGAAGGCGGACACGGGCCACCATCCGCGGCCGACTCGCCGGCTGAAAATGACCTCGTGTTTGCCAGCCGGAACGACGACACCCGCAAAGAGGACGTTGATACCGATCGGCTGAGCGGGCTTGCCGTCGATCGTGATCGCGAGCTCGGGCGTCAGCTTCTCCGACGATGCGAGAAACAGCGCGCCCGAAGATGTGGTCGTCAGTCGCTGCTCGGCCGGCGCATACGACACGAGATCGACGCGGCCATCGTTCGATAGACCGGCCGGCGGAAAGATCGGATCGTCGGTGATGACCGCCTCGTCTCCGAAATCGATCTCGGGCGTCGCGAGCATCTCGCCCGCGTTCATCTTTCGCACGTTTTTCACCGCGTGGAAGCGCGGGACCTCCGCGAGGTTGCGGAACACGCGTCCGTCCGGGAACTCGCGATCGAAAACGATCGGAATTGTCACGCGACCGAAGTAGATCGGCGATTCGTTTCCCGCCGCTGCCTCCGACTTCAACAGACCGACCCGCATTCCCGTCGTCCAGATCCGCAGCACGACCGACTCTCCCTGCCGCGCGTACGGCCTCACCGGAACGTACACCTTGTTCATCGCGGTGATGTCGCTTGTCGTGAACGAGCGCGACCAGACGACGCTCCCGTTCTTCTGCAACTCGGCTTCGAGGCGAGGCGAGGCACCCGTTACTCTCTCGACGCTGACCGGAAGCTCGATCGCCCAGAAAGGCTCGGCGCCGACCGTGATCGTCCGACGCGCCACCGTAGCGGGCGAGAGAATGAACGCGCCGCTCTCCTTCGCGCCCGGCACCGTCGCGCCGAACGTCGTCCATTTGATGATGTCGATGTTGCGATGCTCCAGCAGATAGCGGACCCCGAGCATCGATACCAGCGGATCGGTGAACTTGAACGACAGACTGCTGAACTGAATCACAGTCGATACGCCCGTCCATGCGCCCGGATCGATTCGCGCAAGCACGCGCCGATAGTCGGCTTCAGATGCGAAGTGGCTCGACACGTCCTCGATCCCGTAGAGCTGCGACGCATTCGGCCAGAGATAGGTGAGGAAGGCGATGAATCGGAACGGCTGCGTGTCCGCGCGGAGATAGTCGATGACCGGCGTCGACGGGATGTCCGTATGCCGCGGCTCGAGATACGGATGGAACGTCCCGGCCACGACGCCGAGGTCGCCGGCGAGGATGACGATCACCGCGATCGCAGCCGCGCCCGACGCCCATCTCCACCGCCGAAGCCATCGCAGCAGCAGAACCCCGCCGCTCCCCGCGAGAAAGCCCATCGGGATCGGCAGCAGGAGCGAGAGTCGCGTCAGCGACGTGTACCGGATTCCGGGAAGGCGTGCCGCCGCGTGCGAGATCAACGGTGCGCCGAACATGCAGAGAAGAATCATGATCGCCGCTCCGACCCAGAACCACTTGTGCCGTTGCATGCGGATCAGGGCGAGAAGTGCGAGCGGCAGCGTGAGCAGCCCGACGTAGATCGTCGCCTCGAAGTAGTTGTTCGCGATCGCGAGCGACATGTCGCCGACCCAGTTCTTCAGCGCCGGATTTCCAAGACGCTGCGGATCGATGAAGCTCTGGAGATGCGACAGCGGGAAGTGAATCGTCGCAAGATTTTCGCGCAGAGTGAGATACCCGCTCCGGCGGATGAACTGCACGAAGGGGACGAGCGCCGGCGATGCGATCAGCAGGCCGATCGCGGTTCCCGCGAGCGCCTCCCCCACCCTCCGCCACGGCATCCGCCGTTCGCGGATCGCGAGGAACAGCGCGTAGGCAGCCGCGAGGTACGCGCCGTACGCCATCGTCGACGGAAAGCCCGCGAGCGCGTACGCGAGAGCGATCAGCGCGATCGCCCAGACGGGAACGCGGCGGTTCGAGAACATCCGCCGCACGATCCAGAGCAGAGCCGGATAGAGCGCCGTCGCGTTCGTCATCTGCCAGAGGTAGCGCACGCTGTACGCCCCTGCGCATGCCATGACGAGCGCGCCGATCGCCGCGCCGCGCCGCCCGAGTCGCTCTTCCCGCAGCCAGGCGTAAGCGAACCAGAAGGCGACGTTGATCTTCAGCAGAATGATCGCCGTGTAAACCCACGACAGCGGCACGAGCAACGTCGGGAAGAAGACGAAAGGCGATAGCACGGCGGAGCCAGCCGAGCCGAAACCGGGCGCGCCGGATCCAATGTACGGATCCCAGTGAAAAGCATCCCACCCATTCTTGAGCAGCGACATCGCCGGGAGATAGCCGGTCGCCGGATCGCTCATCACCGCGTTCTGCACGCGGACGATCGACGGCGGACGGTACGTCGCCCACGGCTGATAGTTGTAGTAGATGTCGTTGGGTGAAACGACGCGCCCCATGAAGAGGGTCGGGAAGAAAAAAACGAAGTGAAAGGCGGCGAGGCCGGCCAGTGCGGGCCAGTGCTTGCGTAGTTTCGCGGTCAAGCTGCTGAGAGTCTATCCTGCCGTGAGCCGATGAGAAAAAAGCTATTGATTGCCGCCGATGTCGACCGATCGCTCATGGAACGTGCGTCAGCCGACCCGCGGTTCGAGGTCGTTTTCCGCCCCGTGAAGACCGAAGATGAGCTGGCGGCGATCGTCGGCGACGCTGAAGTGCTCGTCACACGCGCGTACAACAAGGTCACGCGCCGCGTCCTCGACCGCGCTCCCCTTCTCGAGCTGATCGCGCAGGGGACGAGCGGCACCGACAACATCGACGCGGCAGCTGTCCGCGACCGCAACATTCCGGTCATCAGCCTTCCCGGCGAGAACGCGAATGCCGTCGCCGAGCTGGTGATCGGATTCATGATCTCGCTCACGCGCACCGTGCCGTTCTACACGCGCGAAGTCGCAGCGGGACGCTGGCCGCGCGAAGACTGCGCCTCGCGACACGAGATGCGTCACTTCCGCCTAGGCATCGTCGGCCTCGGCCAGGTCGGCCGGCGCGTCGCACGGTTGGCGGCAGCGTTCGGGATGCCGGTCTCGGCGTGCGATCCCTACATCTCCGAGGCTGACTTCACCACGCGCGGGGCGACTCGCGTTGCCTCACTCGATGCCTTGATTGCGTCGAGCGACATTCTCACGCTCCATGTGCCGCTGAGCGAGGAAACGCGGGTGATGATCGGCTCTCCGCAACTGCAGATGATGCAACGAGGATCGATTCTCATCAGCGCTGCGCGAGGGGAGATCATCGATCAGAACGCCGCGCTCGCCGCTTTGGCGTCCGGTCAACTCGGCGGACTCGCCCTCGATGTCTATGACCCGGAGCCGCCTCTCTCGCCGCTGCCGGATGACCCGCGCCTGATCCTCACGCCTCACGTTGCCGGGTGCTCACACGAATGCAAACAGGCGATCGGAGCGAGACTGTTCGAGAAGATTTCGGGGTTTTACGCTCACGGGGGGTCATCCTGAGCGAAGCGAAGGTGAGCCCCTAATCCTGAGCGAAGCGAAGGTGAGCCTCTCATCCTGAGCGAAGCGAAGGATCTTCTGATCTAGCTTGGGACCAACGGGGCAAGAACCTCACGCGTCCCAAGCGCTATCAGAAGATCCTTCGCTTCGCTCAGGATGACATCCGAGGCGCGGTTAGTGCTCCA
>JAENWF010000134.1 GCA_016650215.1 Thermoanaerobaculia bacterium | reverse complement strand
TCCCGAACTTCTGTACGGCGAACAGCGCAACGATCGCTACCGACGTGATCGGGACGATATACGGCGTGAAGAGCGGCGTCGCGACTTTGAGTCCTTCGAACGCGCTCAGCATCGTGATCGCGGGAGTGATCATGCCGTCGCCGTAGAGAAGCGCCGATCCGAAGAGACCAAGCACGATGAGCGCGCCTCGTCGCATCGAACGCTTCGGCTTCACGAGTGACATCAGCGCGAGGATGCCGCCTTCGCCGCGGTTGTCAGCGCGAAGAACGAAGAGGAGGTACTTGATGGAGATCACGATCACCAGCGACCAGGTGATCAGCGAAAGGACTCCCATCACGTTGGCCGGAGTGACAAGGAGCTGACGCCCGTGGTGCACCGTGAAGCACTCTTTGAATGCGTAAAGAGGACTCGTGCCGATGTCGCCGTAGACGACACCAAGTGCGCCGAGGGAGAGTGTGACGAGGTATCGTCTGCTGCGGGGCTGGTCTGCCGGTTCCATCGGAAGCCTCGTCAAGCTATCACAGCGGAGTCGCGCAGACTCACAACTGCTCGTTCAGCAGAAATGACGAAAAGTCGCGCAGCTTGTGCAGGGCCGGACGGTGTTTCCACTGTTCGAACTCCCGTTTGTCGGCGTGCTTCTTGTCGCGTTCGAAGATCAACTCCAGCTGCGATGCCATCTCTTCGCCGAAGATCACGATCGCGACCTCGTCGTTGATTTCGAGCGAACGGTCGTCGAAATTCGTGGAGCCTACCGCCGACCAGCAGCTGTCGATCGTGATCACTTTCTGGTGCAGAAGCGTCTTCTGGTATTCGTACATCTCCACGCCGACCTTCAACAGCGTTCCGAAATGATGGTGGCTCGCATGCTGGACGAGCGGCGAGTCGGACGCCGTCTCCGACGGAATCATCACGCGCACCTTGACGCCGCGCTTGACGGCCTCCGCGAGCGCTTCGCGTGCATCGGGATCGGGCAGAAAGTAGGGGTTCTGAATCGTAATGCTCTTCTTCGCGGCACGGATTGCCATGTAATAGAGGATCTTCATCGTTGATGGCGCGCCGGTCGGCGAAACGAATACGACGTGTGCTTGCATGTCACCGCACCGCTGCAGCTCGGGGAAGTAGACCTCGCCGCCGAAGACCTCGCCGCACTCCTCCACCCAGTTGTCGCTGAAGGCAGACTGCAGTTGCGCCACGGCCGGCCCTTCGACCCGCGCGGTGATATCGCGGAAGTGCTTCTTGTCTTCGGCGTTTCCCATCCATGTGTCGACGAAGCAGTGACCGCCTACGTAGCCGATGCGGCCGTCGATCACGCCGATCTTGCGGTGAGTGCGGTTGTTGAGACGCCCGAGGTTCCTCCAGGTCATCGGGTGGTAGTGAGCGACCGTGCACTTCGATTCGCCCAGCCGCTTGATCGCGTCCTTGCCGAATTCCTTTCCGCCGCTGCCGTCGAGAAGAAGGCGGACGTGAACGCCCTCGCGGCGCTTCTGGATGAGGAGCTCGGTGAGCCGGCGCGTCAACTCCCCTTCCTTGCTGAGAAACGACTCGATGTGAATCGACTCCTTCGCGCCCTCGATGTCGGCGAACAGCTCGTCGAAGAACGTACCGTTTTCGAGGAGACGGATCGCGTTGCCTTCCACCAGCGTGCTCTGCGTGAGTCCGGCGATCGATAGGAAGAGGTCGCTTGCGTCGTCTCCCTCCTCGAGCTTGATGTGTGGCCGCTTGCGCCGCTTCAGCGACCAGACCATCAGCACAAGCACGACCATGATGATGGCAACGAGGACGACGACCCAGATCGGTAGTGTGACTCTCACAGCTCACTCCTCGCGCAGACGCAGATGAACGACGACCGGCCAGTGGTCCGATGGACCGCGGCGGATGATCTCGCTGGACACGAACTCCCAGCGCGAGTCGCAGAAAACATAGTCGAGCCGCTGGCGCGTCATCGGGAAGGTAACCTCGTTCGGCTCCCCGCAGGCACGCAGGTGGCCACGCGCTTCGAGCTTCCGGATCTCTTCGGCGCCGGGTGGGACGTTGAAGTCGCCGACGAGCACGCGAGGGAGCGAGCCGCGGGCGATGACGTCGCCGAGCTCCGCGATCTGAGTCAGCCTCGCCACCCGCAGCAGCCGTCCCCACGCAGCAAGATGCGTGACGAAGACCGAGAACTGCGCGCCGTCGACTTCGATGTCGCTCTGCATCACCGAGCGCGGCTCGCCCGATCCGGGAAGCGGCGTGACATGCGAGCGGAGGATGGTTCCTCTTGTCAGAATGGCATTGCCATAGTCGCCGCCCTGCATCGCGCAACTGCGGCCGAACGCCAGCTTCAGCCCGGTCATCTCCGCGAGCTGCATCCCCTGATCGGCCGGCGACGCGTTCGTGCGGCAGTGAACCTCCTGCAACCCGACGACGTCCGGCTCCACCTCAGCAATCACCTCCGCCAGTTTCGGCATGTGATCGGGCCGCCGGCTCGCAGCGTGTCCCTGAATGTTGTACGTCATTACCCTCAGCTTGAACATCCGACCGTGCCCATCCGTAGCGAGAACGACGCCAGCGTGAATGGGCGCGCATCCTGAGCGGCGAAGACCGCAAAGGATCTTCTGATGGCGTCGGGGAGCACGAAGTCGGGCACCCAAGGCGGCGGCAAGCCGCTTTGATGCGGTTGTCGGCTATCGGTTCACCGTTAACGGTTGACGGTTATCCGCTATGAACCTCGTGCTCCCCAGCGCTATCAGAAGATCCTTCGCCGTCTTCGCGGCTCAGGATGAAGGACGCCGTCGAATGCTATTCTCCCGCTCCGTGCTGCGACCCCCCCTCGACGAGCTCGACCGTCTCATGCGCGAGCATGCGATCGATGCGGTCGTCGTTCCACTGCACGAGACGATGCATTCCGCCTTTCGGTGGATGACGCGCGGTGCGAACCTGACGAAGGGGTTCGCCGTCCGCGTCGCCGGGCGCGAGACGCTCCTCATCGCCTATCCGATGGAGCGCGACGAGGCGGCGGCGAGCGGACTCTCGTGGCGCGGCGTGGCGGACTTTGATCACGACGGAATCTTCCGCGACGCCCCTGACCCGCCGATCGCATACGGGAGGTTTTTCGACCGCATCCTTCACGATCTCCACTCCGGCCCGCGCATCTCGATCGAAGGGCATGCGCCGCTGCCTCTCTACCTCGGTATCGCGCACGAGCTCGAGAAACTGGGATGGAGCGTTGTTCGCCACGCCGAGGACCTCATCCAGCTCGCACGCAAGCGCAAGAGCGATTGGGAGATCGCACAAATCAGGTCGGTCGGCGAGCGGACCGAGCAGGTCATCGACGGCGTGCGGGAGATTCTTCGCTCCAGGGCGGGCGACCTCACGATCGGCGACATCAAGCGCTTCATCTCCGCGGGGATCGTCCGTCGCGGAATGATCGAGGATCACGAGACGATCGTCGCGCAGGGGCGTGATGCGGGTGTGCCGCACTCCCGCGGCGATGCCAGCGCCCCGTTTCGCGAGTCTGTTCCGCTCGTCATCGACATCTTCCCCGCCGATCGCGCAACCGGCTACTTCTTCGATCTCACGCGCACGTTCTGCGTCGGACCGGTCCCGGACGAGCTTCGCCGGATACACGCCGATGTCCTCGATGCGTTCGAGAAAGCGCGAGATGCAATGAAGCCCGGGACGCCTGCGTCTTCTTATCAGACGCTCGTCTGCAATCTCTTCGAAGCGAGGGGCTACCCGACGACACGATCCAACCCGGGGACGACCGCCGGCTACGTTCACGCCCTCGGCCACGGTGTCGGTCTCGATCTCCACGAGCGGCCGTCGTTCTCACTCGCGGCCACGAATGACGATCTCGTTGAAGTGGACGACGTGCTGACGATCGAGCCCGGGCTCTACTTCCCTGACCTGGATTTGGGCGTCAGGATCGAAGATACGTTCGTGGTGAGGGAAGGCGGCGTGGAGACACTATGCCGCGGAAGGTATGACCTCGCACCGTAGGTGTGGCGCCGCCGTTCCGGCCGGCGCCACACACAGCGAGGGATTACAGGTTTCTCTCGATGAACTTCTGCAGCTCGCCCTTCGGCATCGCGCCGACGGCACGGTCGACGAGCTTGCCCTCTTTGAACATCATCAGCGTCGGAATCGAGGTAACTCCGAACTTCTGGGCGATCATCGGGTTCTCATCGACATTCACTTTGCCGATCACAGCTTTCCCCTGATACGAAGGGGCGAGCTCTTCGACGATCGGCCCGATGATGCGGCAGGGGCCGCACCACGGAGCCCAGAAGTCGACGAACACGGGCTTTCCAGCCCCAAGCGTCGCTTCGAAGGTCGCGTCGGTAATCTGCTGAACTGCGGTGCTCGTGGTTTCTGCCATCTAGACACTCTCCTAACAATCAAAACTCAATGGGCGCGCCGCGGCTGAAATTCCATCGCGTCTCACCCCTCTCAACAAACTTCTATTCCGCCGCCTGTCTCTCCGTCCGGAGCCGTCCAGCGACGGCCTCGCTCTTCCGAAGTACACGAAGGAGGTTCAACCCGGCGAGCTTGCGCAACGTCTCGTCGCTGTGACCGCGCCGGATCAGTTCTTCGAAAAGCACAGGGTATGCCGCAACGCTCTCGAGACCGAGCGGCGTCGTCGTAATGCCGTCGAAGTCACCACCGATACCGATGTGGTCGGTTCCGGCGACCCGGATGACATGCTCGATGTGATCGGCAACATCCTTCACTGTGGCGCGGGCGGCCGGGTGCTCCTTGTCCCACGCCTCGAGGGCCGATTTCTGCTTCTCCGGCTGGCCGATGTAGAGCGCCTTGAGGCGCGCCTCTTCACCGTCTCGCGTGACCGAGCTTTTCCGCGCTTCACTCGACACGAAGCCCTGAACGAACGTGATCATCACGATGCCGCCGTTGTCCTTCAGGCGGCGAAGAACGTCGTCCGGGACGTTGCGCGGATGATCGGTGAGTGCACGTGCAGAAGAATGCGAGAAAATGACCGGGGCCTTCGCAATGTCGAGGACGTCGTTCATCGTCTTCGGTGAGACGTGTGAGAGGTCTACGAGCATGCCGAGGCGGTTCATCTCGCCGATGACCGTCCGGCCGAACGGTGTGAGGCCGTTGTTCTTCGGATCGTCGGTCGCCGAATCTGCCCAGTCGTTGTTGCTGGAATGGGTCAGCGTCATGTAGCGCGCGCCGAGCTGGTAGAACTGGCGAAGCACCGCGAGAGAGTTGTTGATCGAGTGCCCCCCCTCGACTCCGATCATCGACGCGATCTTTCCCTGCTTGTGGATCCGCACGATGTCGTCGGCCGTGAGTGCCGGCGCGAATGTATCGGGATAAATCTCCTCGAGCCGATGCACAACGTCGATCTGCTCGATCGTGGCCTGGACCGCCTCAGCGCCCTTCATCGACGTCGGTATGTAGACCGACCAGAACTGCGCGCCGAGCCTCCCCTGCCTCAGACGCGGGATGTCGGTGTGGAGCGCGGGCTCCATTGCCGACTCATCTTTCCGGAGATCGATGTCGGCGAGATGATTCTTCGAGCGCTCGCGATACTGCCACGGCAGATCGTTGTGCCCGTCGATGAGCGGCACCTCTTTCAGGATGCGATCGACGCGGGGGGAAACCTGCGGTTCGGGAACGGGAGCCGCTGCGGCGAGGGTGGTCGCGAGGACGAGGAGAGAGGTGAAGGCTGCCGTTCGAACGTTGATCACGTCCGAATCGTACCGGATCAGAGGCCGTCGGGGGTCAACGTCGCTTCAAACTCGCAGGCGCCGACGATGAGCGCATGCTCGGTCTCGGGCGCCGGATCGATCACGACGCGTCGCGCTCCGGCGAATCGCCGGGCAAAGTAGGGCTGGTCGAGACGCGAGATCATGACGGAGCGGCGGCGGCTCGCGGCGTGGATGAACTCCCCTTCGCCGATGTAGATGCCAACGTGCGAAATGCCCCGCTTGTATGTGTTCCTGAAGAAAACCAGATCGCCCGGGTGCAGCTCGTCCCGGCCCACCGGCATTCCGTGCGCGTACTGCTGAACCGAGCTTCGCGGCAACTCGACGCCGGCGCTCCTGGCGACGCGATGGACGAGCCCGGCGCAGTCGGTCGCCTTCACGTCGCTCCTCGCCCAGCGGTACCGGATGCCGATCGACTCGCGAGCTTCACGCACGATCACTTCAGACGGCGTAGCCGCCGCGAGCAGGCTCGCGGTTCCAGTGAGGAACGCAGTCATGATCCAGGTTTTCGTCATAGGTTGCCGGGGCTGATACGGCCGAGCCCGGCGCATGATAACCGCAACTCGAGAAGCTTGCCGGGTTGAGGGTTGGGGCGGATGCGGGCCCGTTCGCGTCGAAACGCACAGAGAACGAAAGACCGCCGGCTGAAGCCAGCGCCACGTCGAGAATCGCTCGTGACAGAATTCGGGAGTGACGTGGCTCCGGCTTCAGCCGGCGGCTTTTCGTCTCTCTTACTGGATGTCAGACGCGGTCCCACCCACCGGAATTCCCCTCCCCCTCACCGCTTCTCGTGCTAGGTTATGAACGTGGCGCGCCGCTGGGGTCTGGCCGTTGTTTTCTTCGCGATCGTGATCGCGGCGCAGCCGGTGCTCCACACGCACCGCGCGTCCGGCGATGACGTCGCTCCTCCCTGCGCGGTCTGCGTCACCGCACACGCGCAGGTCCTCACCACCGCGCCGCAGATCCATCCGCACGTTTCGGTCGTTGGTGAAACGTCAAGCGACCCGCAACGAATCGTCCTCGCGACCGCCGCCCTCACCCTCCCCGCCCGCGCCCCTCCCACCGCCTGATCGCGCGCGTTTCGCAACTCGAATTTCGCGATCTGGAGGCTTACCCAATGACGGTCCACACCCGTCCAACCTCTATTTTTTTTATTCTGCTGCTGGCGCTGCCGCTCACCGCGCAGAGCGATCAAAGCGATCGCATCACAAAGCTCGAGAGCGCACTCGAGCAGCTCGTCCGCCAGGCGGAAGCAATCCGGAAGGAGCTCGATGAGATCAAAGGCACATCGTCCGGCGATCTGACGGCCGTCGAGGCTCTCACACCGCTCACCGACGTTCAACCGGTCGAGAATCAGACCGTTGCTCCTGGAGCGTCGAAGGCACTCAACCCCGACATTTCGGTGATCGGGACGATGCTGGGGCACGCCGGTTCGAGCAACCCGTTCGAGACCAGGTCGATCTTCGAGACCGAGGGAGAAGCGCGCTCGCCGCTCGCGTTCGAAGAGGCCGAGATCGCGTTCGAAGCCTTCATCGATCCCTACGCGAAGGGTCGATTCTTCATCGCCATCGGGGCTGAAGGTGCGGAGCTCGAGGAAGGCTACGCGCAGTTCGTCACACTGCCGAAAGGTTTCACCGCGAAAGCAGGAAAGCTGAAAGCGCAGTTCGGCAAGGCGAACACGTGGCATACGCACACGCGGCCGTGGGTCGACCAGCCGCTCATGATCCAGCGCTTTTTCAGTGGCGAGGGACTCGCCGACACCGGCATTTCAGTGAGCCGCTCCTTCGACAATCCGTGGGGTGCGTTCATCGAGGCGACGGGCGAGGTGTTCAGCGGAGACGCGGAGGGGGTGTTCGAGCGGCAGGCGTCGAACGATCTCTTCTACAACACGCACCTGAAGTTTTTCCGCGACCTTGGCGAGAACAGCAACCTCGAGATCGGAACGAGCTGGGCACAAGGAACACTCGCGACCCCCGAAGGCACTGGCGGCACGAATCGCTTCAGCGGACTCGATGTCACCTATCGCTGGAAACCTCTCTCTCGCTCGATCTACAACTCGTTCATCGGCCGCGTCGAAGCGCTCGCGAATCAGCGTGCCGACTCCGACCGCACGCTGTTCGGATTCTATGCAGCGGCTGATTACCAGCTCTCGAGACGATGGTTCGCCGGCGTCAGGCTCGACCACGCTGACCGAGGATTCGTGCTCGGTGATGCTCTGATCCTGCCGAGCGCACGATTCAGCGATCGCGCGATCTCAGCGACCGTCACGTTCTGGCCATCGGAATTCAGTCAGCTTCGTGCACAACTCCGCCGGACCTCGTACGGAGACGTCGAAACTGTCAACGAGCTCCTTCTCCAGCTTCAGTTCGCAATCGGCGCGCATGGCGCGCACACGTTTTAGGGGGCAGCGATGAAAAAGACACTGATCGTTCTCGCATTCTCGCTGCTGGCTTCCAACGCGACGGCCGCAGCCAAACTGAAAGTCGTGACAACAACCTCCGACATCGCGGCGATCATGCGCGAAGTCGGCGGTGAGCGGATCGGCGTCACGTCGATCGCACGCGGTTACCAGGACCCGCATTTCGTCGAGCCGAAACCCAGCTTCCTGCTCCTCCTTCGTGACGCCGACCTGCTCGCGGTCATCGGTCTCGACCTGGAGATCGGCTGGCTCCCACCGCTCCTCGACCAGAGCCGGAACAACAGTATCCGTCGCGGATCAGCGGGATATCTCGACCTCTCGCAGGGCGTCGAGATTCTCGACCGGCCGAAGGGATCGGTCGACCGTTCGATGGGCGATGTCCATCCGCTCGGTAACCCGCACTACTGGCTCGACCCCGCGAATGCCGTGCGGATGGCAATTCAGATCGAGAAGAAGCTGTCGGAGCTTCGTCCATCGGACGCGACCTACTTCCGCGAACGGCTCAACGCGTTCAAGCTGAAAATGAGCGACGCCGACAAGCGGTGGCGCGCTGCGCTCGCGCCGTTCCGCGGAGCGAAGATTGTCACGTATCACAACTCGTGGCCCAACTTCGTCCGCCGTTATGGCCTCGACGTGGTCGGCTACGTCGAGCCCAAACCCGGCGTGCCCCCCTCTCCCGCGCACATCTTCAGCCTGATCAACACGATGAAGGAGCAGAAGGTGAAATTGATCCTCATGGAGCCGTACTTCGATAGCAAGACCCCACAGTCGATTGCAGACCGCACCGGCGCGCAACTCGTCGTGATCTATCCCTCTGTCGGCGGCGCGAAAAGCGGCTCGGACGACTACTTCGCCCTCTTCGACATGAACGTCGGAAATATCGTAAAGGCCTTGCGCTGACATGGACCTGCTCGCCTTTCTCGCCGTCCCCTTCGCCGCCGGCCTCATCCTCACCGGCATCCACGCATACCTCGGCGTTCATGTCGTCGAGCGAGGGGTGATCTTCGTCGATCTCTCACTCGCACAGATCGCCGCCCTCGGCACGACTATCGCGTATCTCGCCGGGTACGACCTCCACGATCCGGTGACCTACTTCTGGTCACTCGGATTCACGATCGCCGGCGCCGCGATCTTCGCCCTGACCCGCGTGCATCACGAGACCCGCATTCCGCAGGAGGCAATCATCGGTATCGTCTACGCCGTGTCGGCCGCGGCGGCAATCCTCGCGATGAGCAAGGCGCCGGAGGGCACCGAGCACCTCAAGGACATGCTCGTCGGCAACATCCTGACTGTCTCGTGGGAAACGGTGTTCCGGACCGCCGCGCTGTATGCCGCAATCGGCGTGTTCCACTACATCTTCCGGAAGAAGTTCCTCGCCATATCGCTGGGCCAGCCGGTGGCGAACGTGCGATTCTGGGACTTTCTCTTCTACGTCTCATTCGGATTTGTCGTGACCTCGTCGGTCACAATTGCCGGCGTGCTGCTCGTCTTTTCCTACCTGATTGTCCCCTCGGTCGCTGCGATGCTCTTTGCGAAATCGATCGGTAAACGGCTCGCCATCGGCTGGATCATGGGCGCCACCGTCAGCGCCGCGGGAATCCTCGCGTCGTTCAGGCTCGACCTGCCGACCGGCGCGACGATCGTCTGCACATTCGGCGTCGCCCTGGCTCTGATGGCCTTGTTCCGAATCCTCATACCCCGGGTTGGCACGTCGCTCGCCTGAGCCTGCCTTCGATGCCTGAACGCCGAAACGAATCACGCCCCGACGCACCCGACCGTCGATCTTTTCCACGGCCGCCCCTCTGGCTCAATCTCCTCGTCCTCCTGCTCGGCATCGGGGGCCTGCTCTGGGCCCGCTATCACAAGGAACAGGTGAACACCCGTTTTGGACACGTGCTCGTCCAGCAGCAGCGGACCCCGGCAGACGTGCAGAAGATGAAGGAAGAGCTCGCCGAGATGGATCTCACGAAAGAGGCCCTTTCGACGGAGCTCAACGGGCGGATGAAGTTCGTTCAGGCGCTCAAGTCGGAGGATTTTTACCTCTCCGTCGATTCCAAATCGAAAAAGCTGCGCTTCTACTACGGTGACACCGTCCTGCGCGAAGCTGACATTACGGTCGGCGAGCAGGCTTCGATCAAGACGCCCGACGGCAAGACGTGGACCTTCATTCCGGTCAAAGGGGCGTTCAAGATCGAAGGGAAGATGGTCGATTACGTCTGGCGCATTCCGAACTGGGTCTACGCGATGAACAAACAGCCAATTCCGGCGGAGCAGCAGGCGATCGCAGGAGGATTGGGGAAGTACGTGCTTCTCTTTCCCAACGGCTACGTGATTCACACCCCGCCGAGTGAGGATAGCCCGCTCAAAGGGGCGAAGCCGGGATCGATCATGGTCCCCGAGGCCGATCTCGCGGCGATCTGGGAACGGATTCACATAGACAAGACGCAGGTTTACTTCTTCTAGGGAGAGACACGATGCCCCGTTGGGTTGGACTGCTTGGATCATGGGCACTGCTGGTGCTCGGACTCGGAATTTTTGGATATGCGGCCGCCGCGGAGGCGATCACACTCTCCGATGCGCGAAAACTGAAGCGCGTGGAAGTCATCGACGAGATGATCGCGGGCAAGGTGCGCGAACAGCTCGAGCAGCTGCAGCAATCGGTCTCGCAATCGTCATCACAGGTGACGAAACTTCAATCAGAGGTCGGCTCGACCGACAAGGCGATCGAGGACCTGCACGACAGCGATTTCGTGATCACCGTTTCGACCGCCGAGAATCGAGTGTATGCACGGCGGAGCGGACAGCTCGTATTCGAAGCAATCGCCTCGACCGGCAGCAATTCCTCGCTCACTGCGAACGGCCAGACGATGGTGTTCCGCACGCCGATCGGCCGCTTCAGGATTCAGTCGAAGGAAGAGGAGCCAAAGTGGGTCCCGCCGGACTGGCACTACATCGAAGAGGCGCAGAAGAACGGCCTCGAAGTGGTGCGGCTGCAGCGCGGCACGCCGGTGGCCGATGTGTACGTCTCGGGCAATCAGGTCTTCGCCGGCGGCTTCCCCGTCGAGCCTGGAAGCCTCATCATCCGCGGCGGAGCCGTCGTGATTCCACCAGTCGGAACCACAGCGCGCCAGTTCCCCGACGTCCTCGGCACGCACAGGCTCAATCTCGGCGATGGCTACGCTCTGCATGGAACGCAAGCCGTGAGTCAGCTCGGCCGCAGCGTCTCGCACGGCTGCGTTCGCCTTGGTAACGACGACATCGCCCGTCTCTTCCAGATGGCGAGTGTCGGCGATGAAGTGATCATCTACTGAGTCATCCCGAGTTCCAGTAACAGGACGGTTAGACGACCGTCCGCCGTCTAATGGTCTCACCGAACCGAATCGCGGTGTCCCCCGCTACACTGTTCTCATGCACGTCTGGCGCGAGCGACTCACACGCTGGTTCACGCCGCTCGCGCGACGCTGCCCGCTATCGCCCAATGCGATCACTCTGCTCGCGCTGCTTCTGAACCTTGTCGCTGCATCCTGCTTCTATCTCGGCGGGGAACGACCGATTCTTTTTCTCGCAGGTATCGCGCTTCTCACCGTCGGCGGCCTTGCCGATGCCTTCGACGGCATCGTCGCGCGCGTGCAGAACAAAGCAAGCCGGTACGGCGACTTTCTCGATCACGTCGCTGATCGGATCAGCGATACCGCGATTGTGGCGGGATGGATGCTGGGGACCGGCGTGCGCATCGAGCTGACCCTCGCTGGCCTGTTCGCGACCATGCTCAACGGCTACACCGGCACGCAGCTCGAGGCGACCTGGCATGAGCGTAACTACGACAGTGTCGGCCGCGGCGAGTTCTTGCTCGGTCTCGTCGTCTTTCCGATCGTCTCGTACATCCTCGTAACGAACGGTTGGAGCGATCGCCGCTACGCCACGTTCACCATCCCTGAGATTCTCACGCTGCTCATGATCGCCGTAGCCCTCGTTGGCATCGCGCAGCGCTTCGCACTCGCCGCTCGGCTGGAGCGCTCGAAGTAGATGGCGGTCAGGCGCCATCCGATCACCGGCGATCCGATTCTCTTCGCCCCCGGCCGCGCCGGGAGACCGAACGCCTTCGGCCGCGACGGGGACGCCGGCGATTGCCCGTTCTGTCCCGGCAACGAAGCGATGACCCCTCGCGAGATCGAGCGTTCAGGCGAACCCTGGCGCGTGCGAGTTTTTCCGAACAAGTACCCGGCGGTCGAGGGACACGAGGTCATCGTCGAGTCTTCGGACCACGATCCGAAGCCGGCGACGACCCCCGAGGTCGTCGAGACATGGATCCGGCGATTGCGCGCACACCCGGAGTCGGCGTACGTCGCGCTCTTCAAGAACGCGGGCGAGCGCGCGGGAGCGTCGATCGATCACGCCCACTCGCAGCTCATGCCTCTCGCGTTCGTCCCGCCGCGGATCGAGCGTGAAGCGATCGGTTTCGCACGCGGAGCATGCCCGCTCTGCAGCGGGCCGGAGGAGCTGGTCATCGCGCGGGACGACCATTTTTCCTGGGTCGCTCCTCACGGCTCGATGCACGCCTACGAGCAATGGATCCTGCCGCGGCGCCATCTCGCAGCGATGCCGGCACTTAACCACGCGGAGATCGCGAGTCTCGCGGCGATTCTCGATCGCGCCGCCATCGCCACGCTGCGATTTGCGCCCGCCTACAATTTTCTATTCATGAATTTTCCGGCTGAAAGCGGGGCGCACTTCTACGTAGACGTCGTGCCGCGCACGACCGCACTCGCCGGCTTCGAGCTCGGCACAGGCACGTTTATCGACATCGTCGATCCCGCGGCCGCAGTGCTCGCGCTCCGCTGATGCCCCAATCACGCTGACGCTCGGAATGACTACTTGGCGAAATGCTTCTCGAGGTGTTCCTGCGCTCTTCGAATCCCCTCGGAGGGGGTGCGCAACTCACGAAAGGCGTCGCGGAAGACGAGCGACACGCGCTGCAGATTCCGTTCGCGGAGTGCGTAAAGCACCTCGCGAACCGCTTCGCTTTCCTGCGGGCTGAGATCGGGTCGTGCAACCTCGCGCTCGAGCAGTGACTGCGCGGCGCGGAGATGATCGGCGTCCGATGTCGCGATCTGCGGCGTGCGGCCCTCGGCCAGCGGCGTCGGCGAGCCCATGTCCACGGTTCCAGGCAGCTCTTTGAGCTGTCCCGTGAACTTCCCCATCATCAGGAAGAGCTCTTTCTCGTTCGCGAAGTTGCCGACGAGTCGCGCCGACTTCGAAAGCTCGAGAGACTCCGACTCCTGCAGCATGATGAATGCCTTCGCGCGATCCTCGAGCGTGATCTTCTTCGCGTGAACCTTCCAGGCCGTCAGCGTCCCCTGGATGAAACACGCCTGCCCGGCGCGGACGCTCACTGCTTCGACGGTGACGTTCTCTTCGATGCGGATCGACCCATTCGTCGACTCGATCTCGGAGTAGTTGCCGGAGTTCTGGATGACGAGGTTGCCCGGCGTCTTGATGGAGAGCTGCCCGTGGCTATTGAGCTTGATCTCGGTCCCACGAGGAATGATCATCGTGGGGAAATTCGATTGATCGGCGGATGCACTCATGTCTCACGCCCTCCTTCTCCCGATGAATGCCGATGGTAATGGATCGAAATTCTTGTAGTCCTTGCTCTTGCGAGCCTTGATCAGCAGGGATGCCTCGTTGTTCCACTGGTGGTTGAGGATGTAAATGCGAGGATCGATGGGAACATGCGTTCCAGGCTGCTCGATGTCGCTACGAACTTCGTAGTGGAGATGCGCGTTCGTGCTCCAGCCGGTCGAGCCAACCGTCGCGATCGTCTCGCCCTGCTTCACTTTCTGGCCTTGCCGAGCCGCGAGCGTGTCGCAGTGCGCGTAGATCGTGATGAAGCGGTCGGTGTGATTGATGACTACGACGTTGCCGAAACGCCACCAGTTCACGCTCTGCGAAATCGGATAGCGCCCCGAAAACGTCCCAACCCCGTCCGCCGCGGCGTAGATCGGCGTTCCCTGCGGCGCGGAGAGATCGAGGCCTTTGTGGAAGTCGCTCGCGCGCGTGAAGGGGGAGACGCGGTTGCCGAAGGGAGAGGTCAGAACGAAGCGGTCGTTGGGGAGAGGAAGAATCGAGGGGGTGTGGCGTACCAGCTCCGCATTCGCGCTTTCATACTCAGCAATGAGTTCGAGCTGATCCTGCAGGCGGCGCATCGAATGCTGCAGCGAGACCTCACGGCGTCGCGCGCTGCCTAGTTGCTCCTGCGTCGAGTTGCCACTTCCCTGCGCCTGCGTGGGCAACCCACCTTGACCGAGAGAGCGGTCGAGTCCGTAGACGGTGATCAATTTCTCGACGCGGACGCGATGCTCCTCGAGACTTCGCTCGAGCGACGACATCTGAACGACATTCTCGCGGAGGCGCTCGCGCTGGATCTCGCGCTCCTGCCTCATCGCGCCCAGGTAGTTGTTCTTGTAGACGCGGCGGATGACCGTCGGAGCGGCAGCCATCGATCCGATCAGACCGGCCAGCACGACGGTCAGCGCGACGATACCGACAGCGACTCGGCGCCGGTCGAGAAAGAAATACCGGACGCGCCGGCGTATGTCGCTCGGGTGAATCTGGATCTCGATCATGGACAGACCCCGCCGCAATTCAACGGGTCTGTCAATATAACATACGGGAGCGGTTGGCCTTAGCGGGGGGGCGAAGGCAGCCAAAGTAGCGGCGATGAACGTGGAGGGGACGGAAGACCGCCGGCTTGAGAGCCGGCGCCACATCCAGCACGGCTCGTGGCAGCATTCG
>JAENWF010000133.1 GCA_016650215.1 Thermoanaerobaculia bacterium | reverse complement strand
GTTCACACCGCCGCCGAGGTATCCCTTCGTGTTGAGGTCGGCGGTGATCGTGGCGTCGGCGGATTCGCCGAACGGAATGAAGTAGCCGAGCTCGAGGCGCTCACCGACATCGCCTGAAAAGCGGAGCCGCGGGATGAGAAACCCCTGCGAGCGGTCGCGCTTCGTCGGCCAGACGAGGCGCGGCGACCAGAAGATCGGGATGTTCTTCGCGCGGAACGAGAGGTTTCGGAAGTGCGCGTAGTCGTCGATGTTCAGCGTTGCGCTGCCGACATGAAACGACCATGCCGGGCGATCGAGATCGCATGAAGTGAAGACGCCGTTCGTCAGCTTGTACGTGTCGACGTCGACCTTCTCGATCTGGTCGCCCGAGAAATACATCTGCGGGTCCATCGTCCCGGTCGCGGTGAAGAACGTTCCGGTCTTGCTTTCGAGGTTGTAGACCGCGCGATTCGCCGAGACACGCGTCGGCCCCTGATCGATGATCACGTTGCCTTCGGCAGTGACGTCGCGTGTCCGCTGGTTGTACGTGACCTTCCACGCCGTAAGCTTGATGTCCTGGTACTCGATCGTCACGCCGCCCTCGAAGATCGTGTACTCGTTTCGCTCAGACTGAACCTGGCCACCCTCGGCGACTGTGATTTTCACCTCGCCGCCCCCCGGCTTCGGCCCCGGAATCACCTTGAAGCGCGACGGTTTCTGCGCGCCGGCCGGGATCGCGAGAAGGATGAGCAGGGTGATGCAGGCGAGGGAGCGGAGCGCCGTGTTCAATCGTGGGCAATTGTATCCGACGACAACGCGCGCGCCGCAGAGAGGCGGTCGATGCGACTCATCTCCTGAAGCTGCGTGCGGAGTTTGATGATCTCGAGCTGATAGAGACGCGCCATCGCCTCCGAGCGGCTGCGCTGCTGGCGCTTCCGCAGCGCGATGAGGTTCGCGACGCGTACGAACACGCGGTGCGCGTGCGCGTCAGTCCATCCGCCGCGGCCGAGGCGGAGGAGAGGGTTGAGCGGTTGTGCGTACGTCGGTGTCGTCGATGAATCCGAGGGATGCCTCGTGCCGCAGCTCTGCCCGGAGATCGGACCACTGGCGCAGGACCGTCATGATGAGGATCAGCGGAATGAGTGACGTCGCGCCGATCGCGATGTCGATGTCGGAGACGCCGAACTGTGCGATGAGCGTCGGTGCGTATGCAGCGCCGACCGCCGCCCCCGCGGTCGCGACATCGAGCAGGAGCTGGCGAACCTTGTTCGCGACGTGAAAGACGGCGAGCGTGACCCCGAAGCCCGCGACCGCGCCGGCGAGGAGACACTCGGAGAAGACGCGTAGCTGCGTGTCGCCGCTGACGATCAGCGGAATAGACGCGGCCGCACCGCTCACGGCTCCCATCAGCATTCCGTCCGAAGGCTCGCTCTCCTCGCCCATGAGACGGACATAGAGCGCCGCCACGGTCAGCACGACCCCGATGAGGATGAAGTGCGCCACTGCCGAGCGGTCGAGGAGCCGGATGAGGACTCCTGCGATCGCGCCGGTGATGATCGAGGCACGCGCGGCGCCGAGGAAGTCGGGCTCGAGCGTCTTGAAGAATCTGGCGATCGCCGCGGCGAAGGCGAACGAGACGATGAGAATCAGCGCGAGGACAGGATCAGACATGGAGGATCGGATGCTTCAGAAAATAGAGGCGCGAGCGTTCGATGTCACGGCGGATCTGACTCGTCAGCTCGAGCGCGGAGCGGAACTGATGCTCGCGGCGCAGGAGCCGGTGGAAATAGACGCGCACGGTATCGCCGTAGACGTTCGAGTCGAAGTCGAAGATGTGGCTCTCGATCGTCGTCGCGTAGTTCTCGTAAAGAGTAGGCCGGACGCCGATGTTCGTTACGCTTTCGAATGAGCGATCGAAACTCTCGAAATGGCACGTCGTGACGTAGACGCCGGACCCGGGGAAGAGATCGTTCGAGGGGTCGACGTTGACGGTCGGGAAGCCCAGCTTGCGTCCGAGCTTCCGTCCGGTCGCGACGCGGCCGTCGATGAAGGAGGTGCGCCCGAGTCCCAGCTTCACGGTGCGCATCGCCCCTTTGCCGATCGCGTCGCGGATGAGCGAGCTCGATACGCGGATGCCGCGCACCCGCACCTCGCCGACGCCCTTCACCCCGAATCCGTGATCCGCGCCCGAGGCCTCGAGCTTCGCGAGATTCCCGCCGCGTCCCGCGCCGAAGCAGAAATCGCTTCCGATGTGCACCTCCGCGACGTTCAGCGCGTTGACCAGGAACTCGTCGATGAAGCGGTCTGCTGTCCAGCGGGAGAAGTCGTGCGTGAAGGGAATGACGAGCAACGCGTCGACGCCGAGGTCGCGCAGGATCTCTTCCTTCTGCGCGAGCGTGAGGATCTGCTTCGGGACGCGGTCGGGCGCGACGATCGAGAGCGGGTGCGGATGAAACGTGATGACGGCGGAGGGGCGGCCGAGCTCGCGGGCGCGCGCGAGAAGTCCGCGGATGATCTCCTGATGCCCGACGTGCATGCCGTCGAAGTTCCCGATCGTCGCCACGCATCCGCGAGGCAGGTCGGTCTGTCTGAGGGGATCGTGCAGGACGAGCATGAAGCGAGCGCGGAGTCTATCCTTAGGGGTCATCCTGAGCGAAGCGAAGGGGCGGTTCTGTGTGGCGCCGCCGACCCGCGGCGGCGTCCTTTGAGTGATTGACGATCTATATGTTCCAACGACCGCAGAGCGCCGCCGCGGGTCGACGGCGCCACACAGAGGCTCAGAATTGCCCCGCTCACCGAGTGGAATCTCCGATCGTTTCGATCAGTTGGACCAGCAAAGGTGAATTACTACGCGGAACACGCGCAGCAGCTCAAGCAGGATCTCTCGCGCGAGATCCCCACGGATGAGCTGCGTGTGCTGCATCAGAAGCGGCCTCTGCTGCACGCGATGGTCGCACTCGGCAATCTCGCGGCGCTGGTCATCTCAGCCGTAGCGATCGTGATGCTGCAGAGCTGGTACCTCTGGCTCCCGTTCGCCTTCGTCGCAGGCTTCGCGATCTTCAACTGCACGGTGCTGCTGCACGAGGTCGTGCATCGCGCAGTTCTCGCAAAGTCCGACGACGCAACGTACCGCTTCCTCGGGTTGCTCTACGCGATCCCGAGCGGCATCTCCGCATCGCAGTTCACGCGCTGGCACCTCGACCATCACGCGAGCCTCGGCTCCGATGACGAAGATCCGAAGCGCCACTACCTCTCGCCGAAACGGAACGTCCGCTGGCTCAAAGCGCTCTACTTCACACCGGCGCTCTTCCCGATCTACTTTCGCGCTGCAGCGAAGGAGACCGCGTCGTACGAGCCCGAGCTGCGCCGCCGCATCGCGATCGAGCGCCTCATCACGATCGCGTTCCAGCTCGGCGTGCTATTCGCGATCGCGCTGATCGGGAGCTGGGCCATCGCCTGGAAGCTCTACATCGTCCCGATCTTCTTCGTCTTCCCGATCGCATTCGCGCTGAACCGCCTCGGGCAGCACTACGACATCGATCCCGCCGATCCGGCGAAGTGGTCGACCCTCATGAAGGGCTCGTGGTTCTGGGACCGCGCGTACCTCTACTCGAACTACCACCTCGAGCATCACTACTTTCCCGGCGTCCCGTTCTACAGCCTCCCGCGCCTGCAGAAACTGCTCATGCCGTTCTACGAAAAGCGCGGCATGACCATGCACTCGTACGGCGGGCTTGTCTGGAACTACCTCGTGCTCAACCGCAAGCCGCACACGAAGTGGGACGAAGTTCCCGGCGCAACGACGGTCGCGACCGAAGCCTGAGTCGGCGTGGCGCTGCCGACCCGCGGCGGCGCTCGTTCGGGCGTTCGCGATCGAGAATGCGGCGGGCGAGGGCGCCCGCCACCACACAAATTTCGATTACAGCGTTTTGAGCGCTTTTTCCATCCGGCGGATTCCTTCGGCGGCTTCTTCCATCGAGAGGTTGAGCGCGGGACGGAATCTTGCGGAGCGCTGGCCGGAGGAGAGGACCATCACGTCGGTGGTCATGAAGGCGTTGAGCGCGTTGTCGCGGATCTCGCCGCTCGGGAGGTCGAAGGCGGCCATGAGTCCGCGGCCGCGGACGTTCGAGACGAGCTTCGGGAACTCTTCCTGAAACCGCTGGAGCTCCGACACAAAGTAGGCGCCGACCTTCGCCGCGTTGTCGACGAGTTTCTCCTCATCGATCACTTCGAAGTAGCGCTGCGAGCGCACCATGTCGGTGAGGTTGCCGCCCCACGTCGAGTTGATCCGCGACGCCACGACGAAGACGTTGTCGTCGATGTCGAAGATCCGCTCGCTCGATGCGAAGCCGCAGACCTGCGTCTTCTTGCCGAAGCAGAAGATGTCGGGCTCGATGCCGTAGTGCTGGAACGACCACATCTTCCCGGTGATGCCGACGCCTGACTGCACCTCGTCGAAGATCAGGAGCATGTCGTTCTCGTCGCAGAGCTGACGCACCGCGCGGAAGAACTCGGGGCGGAAGTGGTTGTCGCCCCCTTCGCCCTGGATCGGCTCCATGATGAATGCCGCGATGTCGTCTTTCCTCTCAGAGAGGAACTTCTTCGCCTGATCGAGCGCGACTTTCTCGCGCTTCTCGACGTCGGCGATCGCCGACGCATCGGCGGGGAAGGTCAGCTTGGGATTCTCGATCCGCGGCCAGTCGAATTTCGGGAAGTACTGGGTCTTGCGCGGATCGGCGGTATTCGTCAGCGACAGCGTGTAGCCGCTGCGGCCGTGGAAGCATTCGCGCAGGTGCATGACCTGCGTCCCCTTCTCTTCCTTGATGCCCTTGCGGAAGTTCTTGCGGACCTTCCAGTCGAACGCGGTCTTGATCGCGTTCTCGATGCCGAGGGAGCCGCCCTCGACGAAGAACATGTGCTTGTTCATGGTGGGCGGGACGGCGAGACGCGCGAAGGTCTCGACGAACTCGGCCATGTAGGTCGTGTAGATGTCGGAGTTCGCCGGCTTGTTGATCGCGACGGTCGCGATCTTGTCGCGGAACTCCGGATTGTCGAGCCGCGGGTGGTTGTACCCGATGGGAATCGACGCAAAGTTCGTGAAGAAGTCGAGGACGTTCCGCCCGCGCCGCGAGTCGAAGACCCACGACCCTTTCGACTTCTGGAGGTCCATGACGATCTCGTAGCCGTCGGCAAGCATGTGACGCGCAAGGACCGAGTGGACGTCGGCTGGCTGCACATGGATCCGGCGATCAATGATGGTGCTCGTAGGGGGCATGCTGACTCCTGATGAAGTTGACAGCCGTCGACTGACGGTTGTCTGATTTGCAGGTAGGTGATCTTATCAGCAGTCCACGGAGACCTGAATCAATATGAAAGACATCGTAATTTTAGGCGGCGCACGCACGCCGATCGGATCATTCCTCGGAACTCTCTCATCGCTGACTGCGCCGAAGCTCGGATCGATCGCCATCAAATGCGCGCTCGAAAACTCAGGCATTCAGCCCGAGCAGGTGCAGCAGGTGCTGATGGGCAACGTGCTTCAGGCAGGCGTGGGACAGGCTCCTGCGCGGCAGGCGGGCATTGGCGCCGGCATCCCAGTCGGCGCGGGCGCGATCACATTGAACACGGTCTGCGGCTCGGGCATGAGGGCGGTGATGAGCGCGGCGAACGACATCCGCTGCGGCGACTACGAGGTCGCTGTCGCGGGCGGCATGGAGTCGATGTCGAACGCGCCGTACGCGCTGCCGCAGGTGCGGACCGGCTATCGCATGGGCAACGCGAAGATGATCGACATCATGGTCCACGACGGGCTGTGGGATCCGTACGGTGACAAGCACATGGGCAGCTGTGCCGAGGCGTGCGTGTCGAAATACACGTTCACGCGCGAGCAGCAGGACGACTTCTCACGCGAGTCGTATCGTCGCGCGCAGGAAGCAGTCAAGGGCGGCAAGTTCAAGAAGGAGATTGCCGTCGTCGAGATTCAGGGGAAGAAGGGGACGTCGGTCATCATCGACGACGAAGAGCCCTTCACCGCTCCGCTCGACAAGATGGGAACGCTCAAGCCTGCGTTTCAGAAGGAAGGCGGCACGGTCACCGCGGCGAATGCGTCGAAGATCAACGACGGCGCGGCAGCTCTGGTCGTTACGTCGGCGGAGTACGCGTCGCAGAACAAGCTGAAGCCGATCGCGCGAATCGTCGCGCAGTCGAGCCATGCGCAGGAGCCGGATTGGTTCACTACGGCGCCCGGTAAGGCGATCGAGATCGTGCTTCGTCGTGCGGGGCTGAAGGTCAGCGACATCGATCTCTTCGAGGTCAACGAGGCGTTCGCGGTCGTTGCGCTCGCGGCGATGAAGGACACAGGGATCACGCACGACAAACTCAACGTCCACGGCGGCGCGGTCGCCCTCGGCCATCCGATCGGCGCCAGCGGCGCGCGGATTCTCGTCACGCTGATTCACGCACTGCAGGATCGTGGTCTCAAGCGCGGCCTCGCGGCCATCTGCATTGGCGGCGGAGAGGCTACGGCGATGATCGTGGAGACGATGTAGGCGGGTCCCGAGGATCAAGGACGAAAACCCGCCGGCTGAAGCCGGCGCCACGT
>JAENWF010000132.1 GCA_016650215.1 Thermoanaerobaculia bacterium | reverse complement strand
GGGCGAGGGCGCCCGCTCTCACACAAACTTATCGTGCATGTGTGGGAGACATCGCGTTGTTACGCGACGACTTCGACTTTGCCGCACGCCGTCACGACAGCGTCGTGCAGTGCCTGGACGCTCGCGTTCTTCGCCTCGATGTCGGGGCTGCGGCCGTAGCGGCGGATGGCGTCGCTCGTGACCGGGCCGATCGAGGCGATCATCGCGCGGCCGAGGACTTTCGTGCGCTCTTCCGGGGTGAGCTTCGCGAAGAACTGATCGACGGTCGAGCCGCTGGTGAACGTCACGACGTCGATCGCCTCGGCGGCGATAAGGGCGCGAAGCTCGTCGATGTCTGCATCAACGGCAATCGTGCGATAGGCGACGCCGAGGTCTACCTGGCCGCCGCGCTTCCGCAACTCGGTGATCAGGTCATCGCTGCCTTCGGCGGCGCGGATGACCGCTGTACGCACGCCCTTCTGATCGGCCGCGAGCAGCGGGAGAAGCGCGATCGACTGAAACTTGTCGGGAACGAGATCGGAAACGATGCCGCGTGCTCGAAGCTCGGCCGCGGTCGTGTCGCCGACCGCCGCGATCTTCGATCCGGCGAGAGACCGAGCGTCTTTCCCCTGAGAGAGCAGCCGGTCAAAGTACGATTTCACTCCGTTGATCGATGTGAAGACGATGAGGTCGTACTTCGCGTTGACGACGCGGTCGAGCGACTCCCACGATTCAGGCGCGGCGAGTTCGATGGTCGGAAACTGCAGGACGTTCGCTCCGGAGTCGGCGAGAAGCTCGAGAAGCTGCGATGCCTGCTCGCGCGCGCGCGTCACGACGACGCGCTTGCCGAACAGCGGCTTCGACTCGAACCAATTGATGACGTCGTGCATTTTCACGACTTCACCGACGACGATCAGCGCCGGAGTCGGCAGGTTCGCCGCCTTCGCCCGCGCTTCGATCGTCCGCAGCGTGCCCGTCACGGTCCGCTGATCGGGGCGCGTGCCGTTCGAGATCACCGCCACGGGACGATCCGCCGGCGCGCCATGCTCGATCAGCTTCTGCACGATCACTGGAAGATTCGCGAAACCCATCATGAAGACGATCGTGCCGTCGAGCTGCGCAAGCGCCCCCCACTTGATGCCTGTCGACTCATCCGCTTCATGTCCTGTAACGAGCGTGAGCGAAGTTGCGTATGAGCGATGCGTGACTGGAATGCCGGCGTACGCCGGGCCGGCGATCGCCGACGAGATGCCGGGGACAATCTCGACGCGGACACCAGCCGCCACAATCTCTTCGGCCTCTTCGCCGCCGCGTCCGAAGACGAACGGATCGCCGCCTTTGAGGCGAACGACGCGCTTCCCCTTCTTCGCCTCGTCGATGAGAAGCTGATTGATCTTGTCCTGCGGAAGCGCGTGAGCGCTCGCGCGTTTGCCGACGTAGATGATCTCGACCGACTTCGGAATTCGCACCGCGATTTCTTTCGACACCAGCGCGTCGAGGGCTACGAGATCCGCGTTCGCGATCAGATCGGCGGCGCGAAGCGTGAGCAGTCCGGCGTCGCCCGGACCTGCGCCGACGAGATAGACGGTTCCAGGTGATTCATTTTCTATGCGCAAAGAGAAGCTCCATGGCGCCTTTGGCGATCAGATCGTCGTAGACGGCGGTGATGATGTCCTGCGGGTTGGTCCCGCTGTGGCTGACGCGGATCGCGCGCGTGCCGTCGTAGTCGGCGAAGAACGCACGAATTGTGAAGCGGCCGTTTTCGTTCGTCGCGTGTGCGGCGACGGCCGAGTAGCAGTCGAGTTGTTCGCCGAAGCGCTGAAGGACGCCGCGCTCGCAGAGCGCAGCAACCTCGCTCGGATCGTGATTGATCGCGCGCACTGCGTCAGTCGCATAGCGGTCGTTCGCGATGACCTCGATGCCGACGATGCCCTGGCCCGCGGCAGGAATCATCTCGTCCACGGAGAAGTAGCTCGTGATCTCCGACGCTCGTCCGAGGCGCGTGAGGCCGGCGCTCGCGAGAATGATTCCGGCGAACTGTCCGGCGCGCGCCTTGTTGATGCGCGTGTCGACGTTGCCGCGGATCGGCTCGATGTGGAGCGACGGGAAGCTCTCGATCAGCTGCGCGCGGCGCCGCGGCGCGCTCGTCCCGATGATCGATCCGTACGGCATCTCATGGATCGACTTCCCGCCAGGTTGAATCCACGCGTCGCGCGGATCGGCACGCTCGAGAAATCCGGCGAGCGCGAACTGCGACGGGATGATCGACGGCACGTCCTTGAGACTGTGCACCGCGATGTCGATCTCTCCGCGCTCGAGCGACTCCTCGAGCTCCTTGATGAAGAGACCCTTGCCGCCGACCGATGCAAGCGGAACGTCCTGCCGCTTGTCGCCGGTCGTCGTGCGAACGTGAATCTCCGGCGCATAGCCGGCGGCGGTGAGCTTGCGCGCGGTCTCATTCGCCTGCCAGAGCGCGAGCTCGCTACCCCGCGTGCCGATGCGGATTCGTTTGCTCATCCGAGTCCAAAAATCTTCCGGATCGTGCGGCGGAGCGTCTCGCGCTCCTCCGGCTCTTCCGGAGCGTCTTTGAGTTGCAGGATCGGGTAGTGGAGGATCTTGTTCGTCATCTGCGATGTAAGCATCTCGATCGCAGCGCGCTGTTCCGGGGTGATCGGTCCGACCTTCCGGAGACACTTCTCGAGCTCGCAGGTGCGGATCTCCTCGAGACGCTGCTGGAGCTCGAGGATCGTCGGCACCGCGTCCTGCGCGATCAGCTTGCGCCGGAAGCTCTCGACTTCCTTCGCGACAATCGTTTCCGCTTCCTTCGCCTTCTGCTGCCGGATCTCGAGATTCGCGTCGGCGACGCTCTGCAGGTCGTCGACGTTGTAGAGGTAGGCGCCCTCAATGTTGGTGATCGCCGGATTGATGTTTCGCGGGACCGATAGATCAATGAGGAAGAGGTTGCGCATCCGCCGCGCTTCGAGCGCGCGCGTGACCTGATCGGTCTCGATGACGAAGTGCGGAGCCGCGGTCGAAGCGATCACGATGTCGCACGCTGCGAGATTCGCCTCGATCGCGTCGAACTGCACTGCTTCTCCGTCGAATCGTGCCGCGAGCTCCTGCGCCCGCTGGAATGAGCGGTTCGCCACAAAAACCTGCTTCACTTCCTGATTGTGGAGATGTTCGGCGGTCAGCTCGCCCATGTCGCCCGCGCCGAGGAGAAGGACCTGAAGGCCGCGGAGATCACCGAAGATCTTCTTTGCGAGCTCAACCGCAGCGTACGGGACGGAGACCGCATGCTCGCCGATCGCGGTGTCGGTGCGCACTTTCTTCGCGACACGCATCGTCTGCTCGAAGACCTGCTGGAGCAGCGGGTCGAGTGTTCCCAGCTCCTGGGCGGACTGAAACGCTTTCCGAACCTGTCCGCCGATCTGGGGCTCGCCGATGATCATCGAGTCGAGGCCCGACGCGACACGGAACAAGTGTTTCACGACATCGGCATGGCGAATGATGTAGAGATGCTTTTCGAGCGTCGCCCGGTCGGCCCCCGCCTGCGTCGACAGAAAGTCGACGATCGTCGATATGACGTCTTCGCTGTTTGCCGATACGATCGCCTCGACGCGGTTGCACGTCGATAGCAGCGCGGCACCCTCCACTCCCTCGAGGTTCCGAAGGGCGTTGACGACCGTCGGGATCATCCCCTCGGCCACGCTCAGCCGCTCGCGCACTTCCAGAGGCGCAGTGCGGTGATTCAGTCCGGTGAGAATCAGCGGCATGAGCTCTCCTTAGACATGCGCGATCCCCAGAATCGAGACCATGATCGCGACGAACGCGCAGGCGGAGACCACGAGCATCCGCTTCCCGCGAAACGTGCCGCTGATGAACATCTGGAGAAGCGCGGCGAACAACATCCACGCGACCACCGCGCCGATCTGCTTGACGCGAAAGTCCATGAATCCCGCGTTCGTACGGTACGACCAGAGCACGCCGGCGAGGAGGCCAATCGTGTAGATGCTGAAACCGATCGCGAGCGCGCGATAGCTCACCATCCGGCAGATGCTGAGGCTGGGAATCATCTCCCACAGCGCGCCGCGCCTCTTCGACTTCAGAGAGCGATCCTGCAGATACGCGAGGAGTGCGAATGCGAGACCGATCAGCAGTCCCGCGACGCCGACCGTGCTCAGAAGGATGTGTGCCGTGAACATATTCGATCGCAGCGCCGGGTCGAGCTGCATCGGCGACTCGCCAATCACCGCCGCGAGAGTCAACAGAATCAGCACGAGCGGATAGACGAAGAACGCGGCGGCGTAAACGCGGTAGCGGATGTAGAGCACGATCTCGACTGCGAAGATCGTCCACGCCAGAAATGCCGCGGACTCGGGGAGATTCGTCAGCGGCGGGTGTCCCGTGCGCGCGCAGATCGTACCGATCCACATCGTGTGCGCCGCGAAGCCGCCGATCATCACGAGAAGCGCGGCGTGCTGCGGACGCTTGCTGCGCGTCACCAGCGAGGCGAGCGCGATGAGCGTGCCGAGCGCGTAAGCGGCCAGCGCGACATACAGCGTGTCGGTCGCATGGAAGCTCATGCGCTCAAGCTCTTGCAGAAGACGACCTTGTCGTCCTCGATCCGGTAGAAGTCTTTGATTCGCGAGATCTCCGCGTAGCCGCTCCGCTCGTAGAAACGGAGCGTCGGCCCGTAGCTTTCCTTCGACGAAGTCTCGATCAGCAGCATCCGTCCGCTCGAGTTCCGCACCTCGGTCTCGACGAAGCGGAGAAGCACCTGCCCGAACCCCTGTCCCTGCTGCCGCGGATCGACTGCGATCCAGTAGAGGTCGAATACGCCGTCAGTGAGCGGCGTCGCTCCAAAGCAGACATAGCCCTGAACGGTTGTGTCGGGACTCTCGACCACATGCACCAGATAGTCGCCCTTCTCGGGATGCTGCAGCGCTGAGTCGACGAGCTCCATCGCGCACGTCACTTCCTCGTCCGTGAAACGGGCGGTTGCAACGAGGATGTCGTTGATTCTTTCGCGATCCCTGGGCTCGACGGGGCGGATGTTCATCGGTTCCGGCGTGACAGCGCCGAAATCATAAGCTCGTTCAGAAAATCGGCGAACTCGACCCCGGCGGCAGTCAGTGCCTTCCGGAAGCCGGTATCGTGGCCGATATCTGGGTTTGGGTTGATGTCGATGATCCAAAGCTCACCAGCGGGTCCCTGTCGTAAGTCGAACCGGCAGTAACCGCGGAGTGAGAGTACCGAGGCCGCCTGCGCACAGATATCCGCCACGTCACCCCGCGTTGTGTCATCCATCACACCGGGGGTCCGATTCACGGTCGCCCGATCCTCGGACGACCCGGGCGCCCATTTCGCCTTCCATCCGACGACGCGCTCCTGGGGTGACAACCCTGGGGCGAACACGATTTCCCCCGGAGGAAGGACGACAAGGCCGTCGCGCCCTTCGTAGAGAGCCTGATTGATCTCGCGGCCGTCGATGAACTCTTCGATGAGCGCGGGCTGGTTGTAGGTTGCGACGACGTGCGCGACCCGTTTTGCGATCTGCTCACGGCCGTTGCAGACGGCGGCCGGCTCGATCCCGATGCCGGCATCCTCACGCGACGGCTTGACGATCCACCTGCCTTCGAGCGCAGGCACGTCACGCGTGGAGGTGACGGCGATGCCGCGCGGTGTCCGGACGCCGGCGGAAGTGAGGAGTTTCTTGGTCAGCGCCTTGTCGCCGCAGATTCCGGTCGCGATCGGATCGCATCCGGTGAATGGAATCGCGAGCATCTCGAGCGCGAGCGCGAAATTCATCTCCCAGGCGGGACGTCCGGCGACGCCTTCACAAAGATTGAAGACGACCTCGGGACGATCGCGACGGAGTTGCTCGAGCGCGGGAGCGACCTCGCGAACCGGCATCAGCGTCCCTCCCGTAATCTGTGCAATCTCCTGCGCGGTATCGGCGACCTCCGCATCACCAGCACGCTCGAACTCGTTGAGGTGCGGCTTGAGGGCGACGTCGTCGTTGAAGGCGACGACGATCTTCACGCGCTCCACCTCGCGATGGCATTGCGAATCACGCGACCGATGACTTCGTCGTGCGAGACGCCGAGGAGCCGCGCGAGGATGATGAGATCGCTGTTGACGGGATGGACGCCGGGAAGCGGGTTGACTTCGACGAAGTTGGGAACCCCATTGCGATCGCGGCGAACGTCGATGCGCGCGACATCGCGCAGCTCGAACGCGCTCCAGACCGCGCGGGCAACATCCTTCACGTCTTCGTCATCAACCAGCGTGTAGTCGACGCGTTGCAGGTAATCGCGCTTGACGTCCAGCGAATAGATGAATGTCTCGTCCCTGGCGCGCGGCACGATCTGCATCGCGCCGATCACTTCGCCGCCGATCATTCCGACCGTGTACTCGTCGCCCGGGAGAAACTCTTCGATCAGGACAGGACCATAAGGCGAGAGACGTTCGACTGCTTTGTCGAGTTGTTCCCGGGTCTCGCAGAGCGAAGCCGGCGTGACGCCCATTGAAGAGCCTTCTGCAGCCGGTTTCGCGAAGAGCGGGAAGCGAAGGTCCTGCGCCGCGGCGGGAATCGCCGCCGGAGGCGGCGGTGCCACGCAGAATCTCGCGGTTGCGATGTTGGCGGCGAGAGCCACGCGTTTGGCGAGCGCTTTGTCCAGCGTCAGACCGATCGAGAGCGCGCTCGCGCCGGTGCACGCAATGCCGAGCATCTCGAGGGTGGCCGGCACCTGGGACTCGCGGCCGCGCCCTCCGACGCCTTCCGCAATGTTGAAGACGCCATCGACGCGCGTAGTCGCGAGACGGTCGAGCATCTCCCCGCCCCATCCGAGGCGGATTGGCTCGTGGCCGTTGCGCCGCACTGCGGCTTCCAGTGCGGCGATGGTCTCTTCGGAGTCGAACTCTTCGAATGCGTCGCCCGTCGCACCGGGCGGTTTCAAATTGAAGGTAAGGCCGATCCGCATCAGTCTGCGGCGCGGCCCTTCACTTTGATCGCATGCGGAGTATCGCGGATTGCCTGCGGCTCGAAACGGTCAGCCGTTCGATTCAGCAGCTTTGCGATGCCGCGCTCGTTCGCACTCTCACGATGTTCGCATCGGTCGCATTCGTGATGCTGGCTCGGGACGTCGTCGTAGCGGCCGATGACGCCTTCGAAGTTCCGGTAGACGACCGAGTCGCTGTAGTTGCCAAGGATGTAGTTGGGCATCAGCGGGATCTTCCCGCCGCCGCCCGGAGCATCCATGACGAATTGCGGCACCGCGAGACCCGAGGTGTGTCCGCGCAGGAACTCGATGATCTCGATCCCCTCGCCGACCGACGTCCGGAAGTGTTCTGCACCCATGACCTGGTCGCATAGATAGAGGTAGTACGGCCGCACACGGATCTTCATCAGACCCTGCACGAGATCGCGCATGATGTATGGGCAGTCGTTCACACCACGCAGCAGCACCGCCTGGTTGTTGACCGGGATCCCGGCGCGCAGGAGACGGTCACACGCTGCTGCAGCTTCCGGTGTGATCTCGTTCGGATGATTGAAGTGAGTGTTGATCCAGATCGGGTGGTACTTCTCGAGCATCGAAGTCATCTCTTGGTCGATGCGCTGCGGCAGGAACACCGGAACGCGCGATCCGAAGCGGATGATCTCGACGTGCGGAATCGCGCGGAGTCCCGCGAGAATCTTCTCGAGGTAGTTGAGCGAGAGTGAAAGCGGATCGCCGCCTGAGACGATCACGTCGCGGATCTCGGGATGCGCGGCGACGTACTCGATCATCTTCTCGACGCGGCGCTGGCCAGTCGTTCCGTCCTCGTCGACCCACTTCCGCTTGCGCGTGCAGTAGCGGCAGTAGAGCGGGCAGTACGATGTGACCAGAAAGAGGCAACGGTCGGGATAGCGGTGAACGATGCCGGTGACGGGTGAGTCACCCTCTTCGTTCAGCGGATCCCACGTCAGCTCTCCCGGATTCAGCGCTTCCTCGGCCGCGGGGACCGACTGCAACCGCAGCGGATCTGCCGGGTTGTCGAAGTCGATCAGACAGAGATAGTACGGGGTGATCGCGGTGCGATAGAGCTCGAAGATGTCGTTCAGACGTGCAGAGCTGAACTCATCAATCGAGAAAAGCGTGGTGATCTGCTCGAGCGTCGTGACGCGATTTTTCTGCTGCCACTTCCAGTCGTTCCACTGTTCATCGGAGACGTCTGGATAGAGCCGCGCGCGGTTCGCGCGGTAGATCTCGAGCGGAGATTTCGGGAGGGCTGGGGCGGGATTCGTTTGCCGTGAGGTACTGGATGGAGGCTCGTCTGAGAGCTGAGCTGAGCTCATTAGGCACACCCTTTTCTGCCAGGACTGGGGATCTTCCGCAGTCGGATTAACGACGGTCCTGGTCTGAATGTTAGAAAGTTCATTGACGTCAACTTACCTTTGCACGCCCGAGGGATTTCTCCGCCGAGTACGACGCGAATAAGTGTACGGCATGTTGCGGAACCCAGGCCTTGAAAATCGTGACGTGGTCGGTCACGGTCTGGTCGAGGACATCGGCGAGCTCGTGAAGGCGCGCGGCGGTGCGCGAGTCTTCGTGCGGAATCTCGATCTGCATGACCGAGCCTCCTTCGCGCTCGCGGCCGCGAATGACATCGACGAGCGCTTCGATCCCTTTGCCGGTCAGCGCCGAGACACGGACCCGCTCACTTCGCCGCTCGTGCGACACGTCCTGCTCGACGAGATCGACCTTGTTGAAGACTTCGATGACGCGCTCGGGGTCGATGCCGAGATCCGCGAGCACTTCGTCGCCGATCTCGCGCTGCTCGGAGACCTGCGGGTGGCTTCCATCCATGACGTGAAGAACGAGATCGGCGGCAACCGCCTCCTCCATCGTTGAGCGGAACGAGGCGACGAGATCGTGCGGCAGTTTGCGGATGAAGCCGACCGTGTCGATGATGACGGTGTCGCGCGGCATCTCGAACGCCGCCTTCTGTGATTTCGCGTCGAGCGTCGCAAACAGCCTATCGACCGCGTCCGCCGTGCCGTGCGTGAGCCGGTTGAAAAGCGTCGACTTGCCGGCGTTCGTATAGCCGACGATCGCCACGGTGAATGCCGCTTGACGAGCCTTCCGTTGCGTCTCGCGGGTCTGCTCGATCTTCCCGAGGTCCTCTTTCAGGCGGCTGATCCGAGTTCGGACGATCCGGCGGTCGGTCTCGAGCTGCGTCTCACCAACACCGCGCGTGCCGATGCCGCCCGCCTGACGAGACAGATGTGTCCACTGTTTCGTGAGGCGCGGCAACATGTACTCGAGCTGCGCGAGCTCCACCTGCGTGCGCGCTTCCCGGCTGCGCGCGCGGCCGGCGAAGATGGCGAGGATCAACCCACTGCGGTCGATGACCTTCACGCCGATGATTTTCTCGAGATTGCGCGCCTGGGCCGGTGAGAGATCGTCGTCGAACACGACGAGCGTCGCGTCGAACGCCATCGCGAGTTGGTTGATCTCCTCCGCCTTGCCACTGCCGACAAAATGCGCCGGATCGGGCCGCGGTCTCTTTGCGAGAACCCGCTCAACGACCGTGCCGCCCGCCGTCTCGATCAGTTTCGTCAGTTCTTCGAGATGTTCTTCCGCGACGTTGTACGTCAGGTCAGGGAGCACCAGCCCCACGGCAATGACTTTTTCCATCAATGGGTCGGGGAATGGTACCAAGGATTAGGGATTAGGGATTGGGTGCCGAGGGCCGAGGGATCTGATTCAATGTCATCTCGAGCGAAGGAGATCCGCCTCTGTGTGGCGCCGTCGCCCCGCGGCGGCGCTCTCTGCCCGTTGGGAACATGCATCGCCAATGACTCAGAGGGGCGCCGCCGCGGGGCGACGGCGCGACACAGAACCTTCGCTCAGGATGACAAGCGGGGCTTCACGATGCTCGGCCCAGTCCTCAGCACTCGTCACTCAGCACTCAGCACTCAGCACTGTTAACGCAGTCCTCAGGGATATCATCCGCGCCTATGTTCGTCGTCTACGAGGTCCTTCTGTACCTCGTCTTTGCCATCACCCTCCCATTCTTCCTCCTTGCGGGGTTCCTGCGGGGCAAGTACCTGACGAACTTTTCTTCGCGGATGGGGTTCTACAAACATCCGGCGAACGAACACGACATCTGGGTGCACGCGGTTTCGGTCGGGGAGGTACTGGCTGCGCGCGAAGTAGTGCGCGAGATCGTGAAGCTGCGTCCCTCCACCTCCTTCGTCTTTACGACGACTACGGTGACGGGACAGGCGCAGGCGAGGCGGCTCTTCCCCGAGGCGACGGTCACCTATTTTCCGTTCGACTTCTCAGCTTCGGTGCGGCGCTTCCTCGACCATCATCGCCCGCGGCTTTTTGCGACGATGGAGACCGAGATCTGGCCAAACGTGACCCGTCTCGCTCGCCAGCGCGGGATGCGTCTGGTGCTGGCGAATGGACGCATCTCGGATCGCTCCTTCCCCCGCTACCGCATGGGACGTTTCGCGGTGCGGCGCGTGCTGGCCAATTACGACGCGATCCTCGCGCGCGAGGAGACTGACCGCGAGCGATTCCTCGCGATCGGCGCGAACGAGGAAACGATCGAGACGACCGGCAACGTGAAGTTCGACTTCGAGCCCGACCACTCGCCCCTCGAAGCCGCCCCCTTCATCGAGTCGCTGATCGCCGGCCGCAAAGTGGTCGTTCTCGGCTCGACGATGGAGGGAGAGGACGAGGCGTTTCTGCCGGAGATCGAGCGGTTCGCCCGGGAGCACAGCGCGTTCGTGATCATCGCGCCGCGTAAACCCGAACGCTTCGAGCAGGTCGCCGGATTGTTGAGCACCACTTCACTGCGATACGTGCGGCGGAGTGAGATGAGAGCTCCATCCGGCGGATCGCCTGACGTTCTTCTTCTCGACACCCTCGGCGAGCTCTCCCGCATCTACCGCTACGCGACGGTAGCCTTCGTCGGTGGCAGCATCGCCCCGTTCGGCGGACACAACCCGATCGAGCCGGCGGCGGCGGGCGTGCCGGTCTGCTTCGGCCCGTCGATGTCGAACTTTCGCGAGATCGCGCAGGCGTTCCTCACGAGCGGCGGAGCGGAAGAGGTCGGGAGTGCCGCTGCCGCGATCGAGTTCGCCGAGAGAATGGTCGAGGACGAGCAAGCGCGCACAGAGATCGGCGAGCGCGCTCGGCGCACCGTGATCGCGAACCGCGGGGCTTCTGCGCGCACCGCCGCGAGGATCGCCGGACTCCTGTGAATCCGATCGTCCGCGCCGCCGAGATCGTCTATCGCGGGATCAACCGCGCACGGCGAGCGCTCTACCGCGCAGGTGCTCTCCACGCGAAGAGACTGCCGCGGCCGGTAATCTCGATCGGCAACATCGTGGCGGGAGGGGCGGGGAAGACACCAGCCGTGATTGCGCTCTGCCGGTTCCTCGACTCGCAGGGACTTCGGGTCGCAGTTCTCACGCGGGGGCACGGGAGGAGCGGGGATGGCGGCGTCGTGAGCACAGCCGATCCCGCACGCTTCGGCGACGAGCCAGTGTTGATCAAAAACAGAACCGACAATGTCGATGTAATTGTAGGTTCTAATCGTCACAACAATGCTCTCTCATATCTAGCTGGTAATGATTGCGATGTATTCGTGCTCGACGACGGCTTTCAGCATCTGCAGCTTCATCGCGACATCGACGTCGTCATCGATGCGCCCGGCGACCGCTTCTCTCGCGAAGGACGCTCAGCACTCAGCGAGGCCACGTTCGTCGTTCCCCGGCGGCTTCACATGGAAGTGCCACCGGAACTGCTGCAGAAGCGAGTCTTTGCTTTCTCCGCGCTGGCTGACAACGAGCAGTTCTTCGGGTCGCTGCTGGCCGCCGGTCTGGAGGTCGTTGGAACGCGCGGCTTCGGCGATCATCATCGATACAGCGCGGCCGATCTCGACACGGTCGCCCGGCTCGCCGCTGCGGCGGGCGCGGAACAGATCGTCACGACGGAAAAGGACGCGGTCAAGTTCTCGCGGCGTGACATTATGCCGATCCGCGCCGTGTTCGTGTTCGAGACGACGGTCCTCGAGCGCATTCTCGACGCCGTTCGCCGATGAAGCGCAAGCGCAAGAACCCGATCCTCCAGCGTGTCGAGTATGCCGCGTACCGCCTCGTCGCCCGCCTGGTGCGCGGCGCCTCGGACGACGCAATCCGCAAGTGGGGCACCCGATTCGGAGCGTTGTCGCGAAACGTTCTGCGCGGCCGCGACCGATTGGCGATCGCGAATCTGCGCGCCGTCTTCCCCGATAAGAGCCCGCGCGAAGCCCGCGCGATCATCGACGGCTGCTGGCGCCACTTCGGGCGAGAGATGCTCGAGTATGTTCGAATGCAGGAGATGCCGCTCGAGGAGATTGTCGAGCGCTGCCCGTTCGTCAACGCGCACCTCATCGACGAAGGGATCGCGCGCGGCCACGGCGTCGTTCTCATCAGCGCCCATTACGGCGGTTGGGAGATCGCAGGACTTGCGATCACGGCCCTCGTCCGCAACGTGCGGACCGTGGCGCGCGTTCTCGACAACGAGTTTCTCGAGCGTGATCTGGCGCGCATCAGAGCAAAGACAGGCGCCGAAGTCGTCGACAGGCGGAAGGCAGCTCGGCCTCTCATGAAAACGCTCGCCGGGAATGGGGTTGTCGTCCTCCTCCCCGATCAGGCAGTTCAGCCGCGGGAAGGGGTGCTGGTCCCTTTTCTCGGGAGGCCCGGGTGGACCACCCCGGCACCTGCGAAGATGGCCCTGCACCACGGCTCAACCATTGTGTTCGCTTTTTGCATACCGCACGAAACGAGGCATCGTCTCGAGTTCGAGGAGGCGATACGTGTCGATCAACTTCCGCCGGAGCAACGAGAGCCGGCGGCGCTGACCGCGCGTATCAACGACGTGATCTCGCGCCGCATCGCCGCCCGTCCTGAGCTCTGGCTGTGGATGCATGATCGCTGGAAGTGGACGGGGGAAAGCGAAGAGATGAATGGGTAGCCAGGTGGCGCAGACAGTAGTGATTGGACTGAACTGGGTGGGGGACAACATCCTCGCTCTGCCAACGTACCGCGCGCTGCAGCATCGCTTCCACTCGGAGGGAGGGATAGCGGTTGCGGCGCCGAAGAACGTGGCGCCGCTCCTCGCCTCGTCCGGAGTCTTCAAGTCCGTGATCCCGTGGAACGGGTCATTGCGGCAGCGGATCTCGACGCTCCGCGAAGGTCGTTTCCGCCGCGCGGTCATCCTCCCGAACTCGTTCAAGTCCGCGGTCGTGACGTTCGCGGCAGGCATCGGTGAGCGCTGGGGCTACACAACGGACTATCGCGGCATTCTGCTGACGCACAAAGTCGCGCACCTGCGTGACCGCGGACATCAGCTCGACGATTACACGCCACTCCTCACCGCGCTGAGCGCACCGCGCGTCGTCGACGAGTTGCCGACGATCTCGCTTCCCGCCCGGATGCGCGAGAAAGCGCACAAACAGTTGCGCGCCGCGGGAGTCCGTTTCGACCGCCCGCTTTTCGGAATCCACGCCGGAGGGCTCTACGGACGCGCGAAGCATTGGGGCGACGATCGCTATCGCGAGGCTGCGTCCCGCCTTCGCGATGCAGGCTTCGAAGTCGTTCTCCTCACCAGCCCTTCCGAGTACGCGCAAGCCGCGGCGATTTCGGCGTCATGCGATGGTTTGCCGGTCATCGGACAGGATGGCGATGTGCTGCACCTCGCCGCCGCGATCTCTCATTGCGCGGTCGTGATCACGAATGACAGCGGCCCGCTCCACCTCGCGGCGGCCCTCGCGGTTCCCACGGTGTCGATCTTCGGACCGACCGATCCCGGCCGCACCGTGATCCCCGGCATTACGCGCGTTCTCCGCCGCCCATTCGCCTGCCAGCCCTGCTATCGCCGCGAGTGCCCCCTCGGTCACCACCGCTGTATGTCGGAGATCACCGTCGACGAGGTTTTCCACGCCGCCGTCGGTCTCTACAGCGAACTCGACGCGAGGGTCGAAGTCGAAGAGCGCCGATCGCTGCTGTAGGAGCGGTGCGACGCGCTTCGTCACAGGGCTTGCGTGACGTTCGCCACCGCACAGTGAGAATGGCCGGAGTACCTTCGATTGACCGAAGGAGTGCGTCATGACCGCTTTCACGTTCCTAGTCGCCGCTATTCTCCTCACGATCGCCTATTTCTTCCTGAGCGGATACTTCCGCGTGTGGCGCACGTTTCGCGGTCAGCGGCTCATCATCTGCCCTGAAAACCACAAACCTGCCGCGGTGCGCGTCGATGCGTCACGTGCGGCGAAGTGGACTGCGATCGCCGGCGAGACACCCCTCAGTCTCAGCACGTGCTCGCGGTGGCCGGAGATGGCGGGATGCGGGCAGGAATGTCTCGCCCAGGTGGAGTCTTCGCCCGGGTCATGTGCGGTAAAGACGATCGTCACCCGATGGTACGAGGGAAAGTCATGCGCATTCTGCGGGCACGCGATCGAAGAAATCGTGTGGCATGAGCGCCCGCCCGCGCTGCGCGCGCCTGACGGCTCGACGCACGAGTGGAAGGAGATCCAGACGGAACTGCTCCCGAGTGTGTTCGCGACCCACGAAGCCGTCTGCTGGCCGTGCCACATCCGCGAGTCGTTCCGTCACAATCATCCGGAGCTGATGCTCGAACGGCCGCCGCACATCGAGCGGCATCCTGTGATTCCGCCGTCGCTTTCTGTCTACTGAGGAAGCTACGCGGCGACAAGCGTCATTCTGTCGGCGAACCAGCGGACGCTCTTCTCCACCATGATTGAGACAGCCGCTTCTCTATCACCGTGCACGATCTCGATCCGCCGCTCGCCCTTCAGGAGCGACAAGGCCTCGCGGTTCATTCGCAGCACAGGCATTTCGTTGATCGTGAGAAGCGTCGGCGTCCGGAGATCGCGCAGGTAGTCATTGGCGAGATCGGTCCGGCCGTTGATTGCCACGACCGCGCTCACGATGTCGGGCCGCTGCGTCGCGGCGACGAGTACCGCAGCGGCCGTCGCGTAGTAGCCGCAGTAACCGATCGGCAGCCCGGCAGTCGCAGCATTCGCGTGAACCCACTGCGCGACGTCGATGACCCTTCCCGCCAGAAACTCCGCGTCGCGCTGATAGCGATGCGTCTGCGGTTCAACCGCAAGCTCTTCTCCCGTCAACAACGATACGCGAAGCATCGCCATGCTGTACCTGCCGAATGCTTCCGCGAGCACTGCATCGCTCGCGTTCCCGAGCGAGCCGGGAGCCACGCAGCGGAGGATGACCCCCACTGGCGCTTCGGGCATGAACAGCTCGCCCTCCAGTTTGACCTTGCCGGTCCTGACCTCCATTATCGAGCCTCCACGTACACCCTAGGTTCGTAGAGAGCGATCAAACGGTGACAGGAGCGACGGCCGGCTGTGAGGTCGTCGCGGCGGGTGGAATGCTTTGTTACACGCCGAGGAGCGTCACGACCACACCGAGGATCACGATCGTCGCACCGGCGACGACATCGCCGTAGTGATCGAGCCAATGAAACTTCAGCTTCTGCACTCCTGCGAGGGACGTCGTCACAAGAGTCAGCATCGTCACGAACATCGAGATCTCGTAGACGGCGATGACCGCGGCGACTGCGCCCCAGCCATGCGACGACGCGGCGATGATCATCGGGATCACCGCGACACAAGGATCAGCGCAGAAGAAGAGAAAGAGCGACCATTCCGTGAGACCAGCTCCGGGCGGATGGTGCTCGTGCGCGAGCCGCTGCGAGAACCGCCGCCACAGACCCCACGTCATGTATGCGAGGCCGAACCCAATCAGCAGGAGGGCGGCATTGCCTTGCAGTGTCGCGCCGAGCGCCTTGACGCTCTGAAGCCCGATCATCAGCGCCGCGATCCCGAACGCCGCTGAAACACTCACGTGTCCCAGGCCGCAGACGAAGGTCAGCCGCGCAGTCCGCCCGGCGCTCCATCCTCGCGCACGCCCGAGCGCGGCGAAAGGAACCCAATGATCGGGGGCGAGCGCATGAAGGGAGCCGACCGTCGCCGCCGCGACCACGAGTGCGAAGAACCATCCATCCATGATTTTTGAGTCTACCTTTCCGCGAACTCAGGTGGGCGCTTCTCGAAGAACGCTGCAAGGCCTTCGGCGAAGTTGCTGCCATCGGCGATACGCGCCAGGTTCTCGAGTTCGCGATCGAGGTGATAGTCGAGCCGATCCATGCCGGCCGCCTGGTTCATCAGTTGCTTCGCAATTCCGAGGGCTTCGGTCGGTCCCGCCGCGAGCTTTCGCGCGACGGCCATCACTTCAGCATCGAAGACATCAGTCGGAAAGACACCGCTGACGAGCCCCATCTCGTACGCGCGCCGGGCATCGAGCCGCGGATTCAGCAGCAGCAGGTCCATCGCGCGGCGAAACCCCAGAAGACGCGGAAGGAAGAACGTGGAGCTTTCCGCGCCGGTGAGTCCCGTCTTCGAATACGCCCACTCGAACGATGCGCGCTCCGACGCGAAGACGAGATCGCACGACATTGCAAGGCCGAATCCCCCGGCTGCGGCGACCCCGTCGACGGCGGCGATGAACGGCTTCGCTGCGCGGCGGATCTCGGAGATGGTGCTGTGAATGTACTCGAGGATCTGTTTGAAAATCGAACCGAAAGCGGGATCAGCGCCCTGAGCAACGGCGCCGCGCTCGGGCTGCAGGTAGCCGAGATCTCGTGCATCGCCGCCAGCCCGTATGTACTTCAGGTCGGCGCCGCTGCAGAAGATGCCGCCGGCGCCGCGCAGGACGACCGCGCGAACCGATGCATCGCGCGCGAACTGCAGTCCCGCCTTGCGGAGATCGCGTGCCGTTTCAACGTCGAGAGAGTTGAAACGCTCCTTACGATCGATCGTGATGAGACCGACTCCGCCGTCCCTTTCCATCTGAATGTTGCTCATACGCTCACCAACTCCCGGTCGTCTTTCCGCTCGACGCTGACGATTCCAGCCGCGAGGTACTCGAGAGATCGCGCTGCAAGAGATCCCCACTCATTGCGCATCATCCACTCGCGATGCGCATACGAGTACGCGCGCACGATGTCGATCGAAGCACTCAGCGCAGCCTCGGTCGCAAAGGGAGCGATCGGATACGCATCGCTGAGCATCAGAACCGGACCGCCGTCGAGCGTCGATGTCACGAAATGGACTGCACTGCGCGTCTCGGTCTCGCCGGCGAGAATGGCGTCGCGCGTCGAATGAAGGCCTGTGTAGCGCCGACTGCCATCCGGCCGAATGAGAGTCAGATCGCTGTCGTGGATGTTGAGAATCCGATCCGGAAACATGTCCAGCATCGGAGAAGTCAGCACATAGAGGTAGCCGAGAAGCAGCACGGTATCGACGCCGATCACCCGCAGCGCCGCAGCCGTCACCGCATCGTAGTCGGCGCGCACCTTCCGATCGCTGAGCCGTGCACCGCGCTCCTCGAAGAAGTGTCGGATGGAGTGGGTCATCACGGGAACGCCCGCTGCTTCGATCCGCTCCTGACCGATGAGATGGCTCTCGGTCGTGATGACGCAGCTGATCTCGAACAGCTTGCCGCGCTGCGGATGGCTCAAAAGCTCATCGAGCCCTGGAGCCCGCTTCGAGCAGAGGACGGCGACGCGGGCTGTGGCGGACTCTTTCAGCATATGCGCGGCAGCGGCTCGCCTTCCGGCTCCGCCAGCAACCTCTTTCCGAATCCTGTGTCGAGAATCAATGAGCCCGGCCTCTCCGTGATGCAGTCCCAATGATGGCGGCGTCGCGGCCGAGCGGATGGCTGCGTAGAATCGCGAGCATGCGGTCGGCGTCTTCGGGACGAACGCCCATCACGGCCTTCCCTTCGTTCGCGACATGCAGCGGGTCAATGCCGAGAATTTCGCCGGCCGCGCGTACCGCTTCGGTCACAGGCACGCTCGCCTCGCGCAACATGACGCCGACGTTGCTCTTCGAAGCCATCTCATGGAGCGCGCTCGCGAGACCTCCTCGCGTCGGATCCTTCATCGCGGTGATCGCCTCGGGCATTGCGGCCGTTGCGAGAGCGATGAGCGAGTTCAGCGGCGCGACGTCCGACTTCAGATCGCCTTCCAGCTCCAGCCCATGCCGCGCGGCCATGACCGCGAGGCCATGATCGCCGATCGTCCCGGTAACGATGATCCGGTCGCCCACGCGGAGCGCATTGTCGCGAATGACGCGCTTCGTCATCGCGATGCCGGTCGTGTTGATCGCGATGCCGTCGATCTCGCCGCTTCCCATCACCTTCGTGTCGCCGGTGACGATGACCGTTCCTGCCTCGAGGCATGTCGCGACGATCGAGCGCTGAATCGCCTCGAGCTGTTCGAGCGGAAATCCCTCTTCGAGAATGACGCCACAGGTGAGGCCGAGGATCCGCGTCGCACCCATCATTGCCAGATCGTTCACGGTGCCGCAGATGGAGATGCGGCCGATGTCGCCGCCGGGAAAGAAGATCGGGTGGATGACATGCGAGTCTGTGGTGATGACGAGCCATTCGTCCCCCATTGGAATCGCCGCGCCGTCGTCCATCGCGGCGAGGCCGACGCCGTCGAACGGCATCGCTGCAAAATCGCGGATGAAGAGACGCTCGATGAGCGCGCGCATCGCGCGGCCACCACCACCCTGCTTGAGCGAGACACGTCCGCTGTTGCTCAGCGGCATTGCGGCAACCGTCATGACGCAACCTCCAGTGCCGAAAGATCGGGAACGCCGCCGTACAGGTGCCAGATCTTGCACGTTCCTTCGTTCGACACCATGCACGCGCCGACCGGCGTCTCCGGCACGCATTCCTTGTTGAAGAGACGGCAGTCGATCGGGTTACGGATTCCCGCCATGATGTCGCCGCAGATGCACTGATTCGCGAGTTGAGGCGGCGAGAAGTCCCACAGCGCCGTGACATTGATCTCGTACTTGCGGCGCGCATCGACGTGCGCGTACTCGTCGCGTAGCCGTAGATTGCCGTTCGGGACGTGCGCAATGCCGCGCCAGCGTCCGCCGATCGGACGGAAGACGCGCCACAGAAGCTCCTGCGCGTTCAGGTTCCCTTCGCGCGACACGCAGCGCGGGAACGCATTCACCACACGCGGTGTGCCGTTGCGGATCAGCGTCACCAACTCGACGAGTCCTGCGAGGATGTCGAGCGGCTCGAAGCCGGCGACGACGACAGGCAACTTGTGCCGCTCGACGAACGGTTCGAATATGGCCGTGCCGGTGATCGTCGCCGCATGACCTGCCGCGAGAAATCCCTCAACGCGCGACTCGGGCATCTCCGCAACGATCTCCATGGCCGGCGGAATGTACTTGTGTGCCGAGAGCACGGAGAAGTTCTTCGGCGGATCGCTCACGATGACCGCCGCCGTCGCGACCGCCGTCGTTTCGAAGCCGGTCGCGAAGAAGACGATGTCTTCGTCGGTCTTCCGCGCGATGTCGACCGCCTGAGCGGGACTGTAGACGACGTCGATCTTCGCACCGAGCGCCTGCGCATCGGAAAGCGAGCGCACTGTCCCGGGAACTCTCAGCATGTCGCCGTACGTCGCGATGCGGACGCCGTTTCCGGCGAGCACCACGCCTTCGTCGACCTCCGGCACGTCGGTCACGCAGACCGGGCAGCCGGGTCCCATGATCACGTTGAGATTCTTCGGAAACATCGAGCGGAGACCGAACTTCGCAATCGCCTGCTCGTGGCTTCCGCAGACGTGCATGACCGCAACAGGCCGCCCGATGTCGTCGACAAGCTTCGCGAGCGTCGCGGCGAGTGACTTTGCAAGCTCTGGATCGCGAAACTTCAGCCGTGCCCCGTTCATGACACTCTTCCCGCTCCCGCGATCTCGGCGCGCACGTCGGCGGCCATCGCGTCGTCTTCCGCTTCCTTCATCAGCGTCTCGTAGAGCGACAGCGTCTCCGCAATCGACTCCTCGGGGATTCTGCGAATCGCGAAGCCGACGTGGTTGAGGATGTAGTCGCCCGGCTTGACCGGCTCATCGACGATGTCGAGGTTGACCTGACGCCTCACGCCCCAGAAATCGACCGTTGCCATGCTTCCGTTGATCTCGATGACACGTCCCGGAACTCCTAGACACATAGCGCGACCTCTTTTCGATCTTCGACGGCTCCGGCGCGCGCGATTGCGTTCGCGATCACAGCCTGGCCGAGTGCGATTCCGCCGTCACCCGGCGGGATCTGATGGTTGGTGTAGACGCGTGTGAACGGCGCGAGTCCGGCGATGACCGACTCGGTGAGGCGCGCGTTCTGGAAGCAGCCCCCGCTCAGAATGACCGGCATCTCTCCGTGAATGGTCAGGAGCGACTGCGCGATCTCGACCGTCGCGCGCGCGATCGTGTTGTGGAAACGCGCAGAGACGGTTGCTGCGCCGCGTCCCGCGATGAACTCGAGCACCGCGGCTCTCACGAGCGTACGCGGATCGATCTCCCACGGCCCGGCCCCTTCGCGGATCACGACCGGGTAGAGTCCCTTCTCGCCGGGATCCGCAATCATGTTCCAGAGGAACGCGACTTCCCCCTCGTAACGGGAGTCGGGGCGTCCGAGTCCGATCGAGCCGAGCGCATCGAAGTAGCGCCCAACTCCGCGCGCGCGATGCGTGTTCACGCCCCGCTGGATCATGCGGCGAACCGACTCGATGTCGCGACGCGGCACCTCGCCGAAAAGGGGAAGCGCGTCCACTGGCGCCTCGCCCTCGAACGCATCATCGAGAAGCGCGAGCGCGATCCGCCACACCTGCCGGATCGCCTGGTCGCCGCCGGCGAGCGCGATCGGCCGAAACGTCGCCGCGCGCGTAAATCTGCGCTCGTCCACGATCAGCACCTCGCCGCCCCACGACGTCCCGTCAGTGCCGAAGCCGGCGCCGTCATACGCGAAGCCGATGACCGGCCCGCTCAGGTGATGCTCCGCCATCGCACTGACGATGTGCGCATGATGGTGCTGCACGGCGATCGTCGTGACGCCTGACTGCGCCTCCGCGTATCGCGTCGAGAGATAGTCGGGGTGAAGATCGTGCGCGATGATCGTTGGCTCGACACCGATGAAGCGTTTCATCTGCTCGATCGACGCCTCGAACGCGCGAAGCGACGCGACTGTCTCGAGATCGCCGACGTGCGGGCCGAGGAATGCGTTGCGTCCAGTGCCGATGCAGACGGCGTTCTTCAGATGAGCACCGCATGCGAGTACCGGAACGTCGAACGGAGTCGTGACGCGCACGCCACCCGGAACGTATCCGCGTCCGCGGCGCAGCAGCGTCGGTGTGCCCGCGATCACCCGCGCAACAGAATCATCGACCCGCGTTTCGATCTCGCGGTCGTGCACCAGGAAGAGATCGGCGACTTCACCGAGCTGAGCGATCGCCTGCGCGTTCTCGTACGCCATCGGCTCTTCGGAAAGGTTTCCCGAGGTCATCACGAGCGGCGTTCCTGCCTCGGCGAGGAGAATGTGATGCAGCGGCGTGTACGCGAGCATGATTCCGATCAGGGGGTTGTCTCCGGAGACCGCGGGAGCGATCAGCTCTCCCCTGCGCGCGGCAAGGACGATGGGCCGCTCCACCGAAGCGAGGAGTTTTTTCTCGTCATTCGTCAGCGCCGCAATCGCCTCAGCTGCGGCGAGATCGCGCACCATCACGGCGAGCGGCTTCGCATCGCGACGTTTCCGTTCGCGCAGGCGCCGGACCGCAATCGCGGAAGTCGCATCGCACGCGAGGTGAAATCCGCCGATGCCTTTCAACGCGACGATCAGTTGCGCCTTCAGCGCGCGCGCGGCAAACCCGATCGCAAAACTGGTGCGAACCTCAATCCCGCTGGGATCGAGCGCGGTCAGACGCGGCCCGCAATCGGGACACGCATTCGGTTGTGCGTGAAAGCGGCGATTGAGCGGATCGTCGTACTCCGCCTGGCATCGCCCGCACATTTCGAACCTCGCCATCGTCGTCTGCGCGCGGTCGTAAGGGATGTCGCGGACGATCGAGTAACGCGGTCCGCAGTTCGTGCAGTTCGTGAAGGGGTAGAGATAACGGCGGTCGGCCGGATCGAGAACTTCGCGCAGACAGTCGTCACAAATCGCGAGGTCGGGAGGAATCGAAATGTTTCGTTCGGAAGTCTGCGCGCTTGCCGTGATCTCGAACCCAGTGACGATCTCGAACGGAATCGGCTGCCATGCGAGATCGGCGATTCGCGCCGCCGGAGGCGCGTCGGTCGCGAGCCTTCCGGTGAATTTCTCCAGCGCCATCGTTTCGCCAAATGCGTCGATAACAACACCAGTCGAGTCGTTGCGCACGCGGCCAGTGATCCCGTCGCGGTGTGCCGCCTGATGGACGAACGGACGAAATCCGACACCCTGGACTACGCCACGAATCTCGATGTGTCGTCCCGCAAAGGGCATGTCCTGCTTCCTCGTGCATCAAGGTAGGCGGCCCGGGAACATGAGGGGATGACCCGTCACACATGAGGAGGTGATGGGTGTCACCTGGGTGGGGGTGGGTAGGAGGGCGGGTGGTGGTCTTGAACGGGGCGGCGGCGGACGGGCACCACCCTCATATAATCCTCACCAGATGCCTGCGGGGGACGAGAAGCGCACCTACAAGATCGGCGAGGTTTGCAAGGTTGCCGACGTCCAGCCGTACGTTCTCCGCTATTGGGAGACCGAGTTCCCTGCGCTCGCGCCGAACAAAAGTGATGGCGGACAGCGGATGTACAGCCAGCGCGAGATCGACATCATTCTCCGCATCAAGCAGCTCCTCTATTCCGAGGGGTTTACGATCGCGGGAGCGAAGAAGAGGCTCGACATCGAACTGGAAGACGGCGCCGTCAAGCCGGCGGCTGCGGCTGCCGCACGTGCGACAAAGCCAGAGCAGGCGAAAGGTGAAACCTCGAAGACCATCGCTAACGTCCGGAAAGAGCTGGCCGCGATTCTGAAAATCCTCGAGAAGTAACCCTACCCCTTCAGCGCCCTTTCATACGTGGCCTCATACTGCCTCGCGGACCGCGACCACGAGAAATCGTGCTGCATGCCGTTCGTTTGCAGCGTCTTCCAGAGACGGGAGTCCTTGTAGTTCAGCATCCCTGCCCACGTCGCGAAGTAGAGATCCTCGGAAGCGGGATCGACGAAACCGAACCCGTTCGCGATCTCCCGATTCGTCCCGTCGTACGGGACGACCGTGTCTGCAAGGCCCCCTGTCATCCGGACAACCGGCAAGGTTCCGTATCGAAGCGCGTACATCTGATTCAGCCCGCACGGCTCGTACATCGACGGCATGAGCAGCAGGTCGCATCCCGCGTAGATGCGATGCGCTAGTTCGTTGTCGAATCCGAGCCAGACGCTGCACGACTCGGGGTTCTGCGCGGCGATCTGCGCGAATCCCTCCTCGTAATAGTTCTCGCCGCTACCGAGAACAACTGCCTGCGCGCCCGCTTTCAGCAGCTTGCTCAGAATCGGAAGGAGGAGTTGGAAACCCTTCTGATCGACGAGGCGCGAGACGACGCCTATGAGCGGCGTCTTCGCTTTGTACTTGAGCCTCGCTTCCTTCGCCAGCATCCGCTTGGAAACGGTCTTGCCGTGAAGTTTCCCGGCCTCGAAATTCGCCTCGAGGTGCGGGTCGCTCGACGGATCCCACTCGTCCGAATCGATCCCGTTGAGCACTCCGCTGAACTTGTACGAGACGGCGCGCAGGACGCCATCGAGACCCGCGCCGTGCACGGGCGTCTGGATCTCGCGCGCATAGTTCGGCGAGACGGTCGTAACCTGATCGGCGAAGATGATTCCCCCTTTCATCGGATTGACCGTGCCGAAGTGCTCGACCGCATCGCCGGCCCAGTAGCGGCTGTGCAGACCGGTGAGCGCAAACGCGTCCGGGCCCGCGGCTCCCTGATAGTTCAGGTTGTGAATCGTAAAGACCGAGCGCGTCGCGCGGAACGTCTCGCTGCCGCGCAGTCCTGAATGGAGGTAGACAGGCAGCAGCGCGGCGTGCCAGTCGTGCGCGTGAAGAATGTCGGGCTCTATTCCGAGGAGCTGGCACCCGAGCACTACCGCCCGGCAGAAGAATGCATAGCGGAGGAGAAAGTCGTCGGCTCCTGCGTGCGTCGAGTAGATGTGTTCGCGGTCGAAGAAGTAATCGTTCTCAACGAGGATCAGCGGCACATCGCTCCCCGGAAGGAGAGTTCGATGAAATCCAGCCTGTGCGGCCCAGTTGGCCCAGACGATCGGCACCGGAGGATGGGCGCTCTCGACCGCGACCCCCTCACGTTCGAAGTATTGACGCGCCTGGCGATAAAACGGCATGAAGACTACGACGTCGTGCCCGAGCTTCCGCAGCTCTTTCGGAAGGGATCCGCACACATCGCCCAGACCTCCTGTCTTGGCGATCGGCGAGACCTCAGATGTTGCGAAGACGATGCGCATCGGGCGGACTCTATCCCACAGCGATCGCCGCGTATCCGACTACATGACCGTAGTCGCGGTTGATGTCGCCGGAAGTTGCGTGCTTGATGAGCCGGGCTTTCGTTGCGCCGAGCCTCCGCGCCGCGATCAGCATGGTCGTCGTGGGGATGTATCCGCACATCGAGATGTCGTGTTCCTCGACAACGCGCCAGAGTCCTTCAGGGTCGAGCGCGACCACGCGATCGATCGCGAGCTGGTCCTTGCGAAGCGTCGTCTCCTGATCCTCGTAGTGATTGAGATCGGAGCTGGCAAAAATCGCGACTGGCTCGCCGCTCTCCGCGACCACATCGGCGATCGCGTTTCCAATCTCCAGACACATCGCATAGCGGGGCGCGCCGAGGCAGATCGGCACGAAGCGGAAGTCGTCGCGGAGACGCTGGAGGAATGGAAGCTGAACCTCGAGCGAATGCTCGCGCGCGTGCGCCTTCGCGTCGTCGAGCAGCAGGGCGCTCTTTCTCATCAGCGCGTCCGCGAGCTCCGTGTCGATCGGCATCTCACCCAGGGGGGTCCGCCACGCTCCCTCGCGATTGATTGCCGCAAAATGGCCGGTACCGGTGTGATTCGGACAGAGGATGATCAGGCGGCGCGGGAGATCGGCGAGCGCGTAAAGCGCGGCCGCAACATGCCCGCTGTACATGAGTCCCGCGTGCGGAACGACCGCGGCGATCAGCCGCGCCTTTGCCGGCGCCGCCGGATTCTCCGCAAAGCAGGCGTCGACCTGCGCGCGCAACCGCGCAGGATTCGCCTCATAAAACGCGCCGGCAACGGCAGGTTGACGGATCGGCATCTCGGCTCATCTCAGAAAGCTCGGTGAATAGATCACCGCATTCATGAATACCGGTAGCGTTCCGCGCCAGAAGAGCCTGAAATGCGGCTCGTCGGCGAACGTCACGATCGTGCCGCGGCCGACGCTCTCGTTCACCACGTACGGTGATCCTTTGAGCCGATCAAGCGATTCCGTCCAGGCGATGCCCGCGAGCAGCGGGTCCTCCTTCTCGATCGTGATGACGTTGTCGACCTTGCGGGGGAGCTGCTGGAACGCCGCTGACCCTTCGACAAGCACCGCGGGCGAGCGGGGCACGCCGAAGGTCAGATACGAGCGCTCGTTCATCGTCGTGCGGAATGCGGAACCGGGAACGCGGTACTCATTGTACCGATCGGTCACTGGCTCTTCGTCCTTCTTGTCGCTGTCCTTCTTCTCCCCTTCCTTCTTTTCCGCCTCCCACGGCTTGAGCTTCGAGAGCGCGACATCCTTGTCGTGCAGGTAAGCAGTCGCGCCTTTGATGGCGACGAGTGTGCCGCCACCGCGCACCCACGCCTGCAGTTTCTCGGTTCCGCGCTTGCCGATCCGATCGACGTAGTCGCCGTCCGGGAGAATGATGACGTTGTACCTGGCGAGGTCCAGATTACGGATCGAGTCGGCCCAGATCACGGTGTGCGGCACAGGCGTGTCGACATCGAGGGTGTGCCAGAGCATGCCGAACGAGGTCGCTCCCGTTCCCGGCCCTCCGACGAGAGCGATCTTTGGCTCGCGTACGTAGTGCAGCTTCTCGCTGCCGAACGTCGTCGCCCCCATCCAGCCCTCGGCTAGCGCCACGACCGTCGTGTTCGTTTCCTTCGCTGCGGCCGAAAGCGTGTTCACCAGTTCGGCGTTGTTGTTTCCCTTGAGGATCACGATGCTGCCACGCGGATACGTCCGGTCACCGAGATTCAGCTCGGCGTCCGAGACGTTGAACCGGACGCTGCGCCGGATGAGTTGTCCCGCGAAGCGATAGACGTTCGGATCGTTTCCGGAGACGAGATAGGCGTACTGCGCGGGAGAGACCGCGCCGACAGGAGGCTCTGTCCAGGGCACGAGCTGGGCGTTGATGGCGGAGCTGGTCACCCAGGTCTCGACGTTCATCGCGACAGGCATCGACCAGACCGTGAGGTCGTAGAAATCGTCCGGCTCGTCTGCCGCGGCTTTCGCGCGCTGCTCGTCGACGAACGTCTGCGGCATCGCGGCGTTTCGCTCGAGGAGAGTCTGCGCGAGGCCGCCGAGGGCCTGCCGCGTCGAAACCACCGCGGTGCCCGCTGGAAATGTGTGACTCTCGGCGGCCTCCCGGTCGACCCGTATCGCGCGCATCGTGATCGGCGCTCCGAGCATCTGGACGCGCACTCCCTGCTTCTGCAGCGTGTCGGCCAAGCGCGTAAAGTTGGGCGAACCTGGAAGAATCAGATACGTGTTGCGCCCTTCCTCGAGCGCCTTCCGCGCCGAGTCCCACGAGTAGCGAAGTAGCGCCTCACGGTTCGCGGCGGCGGTGCGCACCGTCGCGAGTGCGGTCGTGGAGTGCTGGTCGATCCGGTCAGCGAGCGTCAGCGTCGTGCTGTCTTCCCGCTCGATCGCGGACCCGCCGCGACCGCCGCCGGCGACTTCATATGTCATTCCGATGCCGCCACGGAGCGAAGGCCACGAGTCGCGATAGCCGGGGTAGAAGCGATCGAATCGCTCGCCGACGAAGAACGGCCAGCCGCGTTTGGTGAACTCGGCGGCATTCGCGCGTCCGAAGACCTCGAGCCACTTCGTGATGTCGGACGGCATGTTCAGGTTGAGTGGCGCGGCGTCGGGAGGAAAGAAGTAGCTCGAGGTCCAGCTCATCTCGTGCAGGTCGACGAAGACCTGCGGCCACCAGTCGCGATGCAGCGCGACGCGAGCCTGCGTCTCTCTTTGCGACATCCACGTCATGTCGCGGTTCATGTCGATCATGTAGTGGTTGTAGCGCCCTCCCGGCCACGGCTCGTAGTGCTCGGCGGAGTCGGGATTCGTGTTCGCGTCGATCCCGCGAGTGCGATGGAACCACTGAATGTAGCGTTCGCGTCCGTCGGGATTCTGGAGCGGCTCGATTACGACGACCGAGTCCTCGAGGACTTTCGCGTATTGCGGGTCGCGCAGCAGCGTCGCCGCGACACGCATCGCCGCCTCGGCCGATGATGACTCGTTTCCATGGATTCCAAACGCGAGCCAGACGATGACCGGTGAGGTCTTCGCGATTTCCGACCCGCGCACGGAGTCGATCGTGCCAGCCTCCGCGAGCGCCGCCACATTTGCGCGGATCGTGTCGATTGCCGCCTGATTCTTCGCCGACGTCACCACCGCCATCACCAGCGGGCGGCGCTCATAAGTCTGGCCAAAGGTGTGCACCGTGATCAGATTCGACCGTTTCGTCAGCTCGCCGAAGTAGTCGAGGATCCGGTCGTATGGAGTGAAGTTCTCACCCAGCCGGTACCCGAGAAACTCCTCGGGGGTTGGAACGGTCTGCTGTGCAAAAAGCGCAGGGACCGCAAGGGCGATCAGTAACATCACGGCGAGACTACGTCGCGTCATTCATTCACCTCGGAGCGTGAATTCTATGGTGTATCAGGCAATATCAATCCTTGGAGCCATCGTGATTCTCACCGCATACGCGGGTCATCAGATGAAGAGGATCAAGTCCGAAACGGTGACGTATCAGTTGCTCAACCTCGTGGGAGGTGTGCTGCTGTTCGTCACCGCGTTCGTTGAGCGGCAGTACGGATTCATTCTCATGGAGGGGGTATGGGCGGTGATTGCGGGGTTTGGGCTGGTGAGGGTTCGCCGGCAACCTCGTCTCCAACCCTGAGCGGAGCGAAGGGTCAACGGTGGGCACCGCAGCAGATCACGCCACGTACGAGTCATTCCGAGCGCAAGCGAGGAATGACTTGCGATTTCTTCACACCTCTGAGCAAGCGAAACTCGCCGGTTCTGTGTGGCGCCGCCGCCCCGCGGCGGCGCCCTTTCAATGTTCATTGGGCGATCCTGTTGCAACGGCCGCAAAGCGCCGCCGCGGGTCGGCGGCGCCACACAGAGGCCGAATTTCTTCGCGGTCTGTGAGCGAAGCGAAGGGTCAGCGGAAACCATCCTTCGCCATGGTCGGTGGCTCAGGACGTTGGAGGGGGCGCTTCTGACGACGAATCGTCAACCGCGTTCGACCTGGTGTGAATCCCGAGCCGCTTCATCATTTCGTTCAGCGTCGAAGGCTTGAGCTGAAGCAGCTCTGCGGCTTTCTTTTGCACGCCGTTCGAGAGTTCGAGCGACTGCAGGATCATCGCGCGCTCGTAGCGTGAGACTGCATCCTTGAGGGACAACCCCTCGGCCGGGACGATCATCGCCGGCTGATCGGTGTTCACCGGGAAGCGGAGGTAGTCCGGCATCAGCTCGGTTCCGATGCGGTCGGTGGTACAGAGGACGACGGCGCGCTCGATCGTGTTCTCGAGCTCGCGCACGTTACCGGGCCACCCGGAATCCATCAGCAGGCGCATCGCTTCCGGCGTGACCTCACGCACCTTCCGCTTGTTCTCCTCCGCGTACTCGTCGAGGAAGTGCGACACGAGGAGAGGGATGTCTTCGCGGCGGCGGCGGAGCGGCGGAAGTTGCAGGGTAATGACGTTGAGACGGTAGAAGAGATCCTCGCGGAAGAGGTTGTCGCGCATCAGCTTGGAGAGGTCGGCGTTCGTCGCCGCGATGATGCGGACATCGACTTTCACCGTCTCGACCGAGCCGAGGCGCATGAACTCCTTCTCCTGGATGACGCGCAGCAGTTTCGCCTGCGTCTCGAGGTTGATGTTGCCGATCTCGTCGAGGAAGATCGATCCGCCGTCGGCGACTTCGAACAGACCGCGCTTGGTGGCAATCGCGCCGGTGAAGGCCCCTTTCATGTGGCCGAAGAGGCTCGACTCGAGGAGCTCGGGAGGCAGCGAACCGGAGTTGACGGTGACGAACGCATTGCGCGCGCGTGGACTGGCGTGATGAATCGCCTTCGCGACCAGCTCCTTGCCTGTGCCTGATTCGCCCTGAATCAGGATGTTCGAGCGCGAGGGAGCCGCAAGGCGGATCAGGTCGAACACCTTCCGCATCGTCTCGCTCTTGCCGATGATGTTCGAGTACGAGAACTTCTCGGACAGCTCGGCTTTGAGACGCTCGTTTTCGTGGGTGAGCCGGCGCTGCTCGAGCGCCTTGTTCACCGTCATCACGACTTCTTCGTTCTTGAAAGGCTTCGGGATGTAGTGGAAGGCGCCGTGTTTCATCGCCTCGATCGCGCCATCGATCGACGAGAACGCGGTGATGATGATGACCGGGAGACTGGGATTCGAGATACGGACCGCGCGAAGCGTGTCGATGCCGCTGATCCCCGGCAGCATGATGTCGAGGATCATCAGATCGATTTCGTCGCCGTCGAGAAGGCTGAGCGCTTCCTCGCCGCTCGAGGCGAGAACGATGTCGAAGCCCTCGCGCCGGAGCACGACTTCGAGCACATCACGCAGGACTTCTTCGTCATCGACGATCAGGATTCGCATTAAGGGTAGTTACTCCAGTATGACCGAAGCCGCTTCGCGGGTGCCGAGGCGGGGGAAACTAATCGAAAACTCGGCTCCAGCGCCGGGCGGGCTTTGAACGGTGATCTCGCCATCCGAAGCGTTGACGATGCGGCGGCTGATGGCCAGGCCGAGGCCGGTTCCGCCCTGTCCCCGCTTCGTAGTCACGAGCGGCTCGAAAATGCGGTCGAGCAGTTCGCTCGCAATGCCTTTTCCATCATCGCGGATACGGATCACGATCCGTTCTCCCTCATCCGCGCCGTTGATCCAGACGTTTCCGTTCTGCGAAACCGCGTCGCGTGCGTTGAGGAGGACGTTGGTCAGCACCTGCTGGAGGTCGTGAAAGTTCCCGCGGACCTGCGAGTCGGGTATCTCGCCGAGATGGACGGAGATGTTCTTCGGCTTGAGCAGGTCCTCATGCAGCGTGATGGTCGCCGCGATCAGTTCGCGAATGCTCACGATCTCGCGCGAACGCGGCCGGTTCGCGATCAGATCGAGAAGGTTGTTGACGAGGCTCGACGCGCGGAACGTCTGCTGCTCCATCTTTTTCAGGAGCTTGAACTTCGGATCGTCTTCCGCGGTCTCCGCAAGCAGCAGCTGCGCGTACGACGAGATGCCGGTCAGCGGCGTGTTGACCTCGTGCGCGACGCCGGCGGCAAGCAGTCCAAGTGATGCGAGACGCTCCTTGTCCTGGAGTTGGCGCTCGAGGCGGACACGATCGGAAATGTCCCCGATGACGAGCACACAGGCGCCATCGGCGACATCACCGGAATGCAGCGGGCTTACGGTGACAGTCACTTCCTTCTCGACGCCGTGGCGGTCAACGAAGTGGGTAGTCATCGTGCGGCCCTGAGAGCGCCGCAGCTCGTCGTACGGCGGGAAGAGAGCCGAGATCGGCTCGTCCTCGTGCTCGGCGCCGACGAGTTCCCAGAACGCGCGATTCGCGGTCAGCACAGTCCCGTCGTTCGCGACGACTGCGATCGCGGAAGACGACGACTCGATGATGTTCTCGTTGTACTCCTTCAGAGCGCGAATCTCGTCAAGCTGCCTGCGCAGCTTTCCATACAGGCGCGAGTTCTCGATCGCCAGCGCCACCGGAGCGGTCAGCGATCCGAGCAGATGCAGATCATCGCGTGAGAGCGGTTCGTCGCCCCGCTTCGTACCAAGGAGCAGCAGCCCCTGCAGCTCGCCGCGGTTCCGCAGCGGGAAAAGATATCGATACCCGGCTTTCAGAAGCTGCCACGGGAGCTCGGTCGCTTCCGGCAGACGCGGATCGGTCAGGATCAGTGGTCCCTCGGTCGGGATCGCTCCGAAGTCCTCAGGACGCGCGCGGCGCGGGACATCCTCCTCCGGCTGATAGATCAGCAGAAGCGGTCCCTCACGAGTGAAGAGATTCATCTTCCCGATCTCGAGCGTCGAGCGGAGTCGCTCGCGCATCATCGAGATCAGCTCGTGCACATCGTGAAAGCTCGCAAGCTCCTGCGCGAAATCGGCCATCGTCCGGCGGTGGCGATAGCTGTCGCGGTAGAGAAACATCTCGAGCACCGACTCGATGCGGCCCTTGACCGGAATGAGAACGCCTGCGATCAGCAGGCCCGATGTGAATGCGAGAAAATTTCGCTCCATCGCGGAGCGCTCTTCGATCACGCGAGACAGAATCAGATTGACCGTCGAGAACGCGATCATGCCGAAGACGAAGGTCACCGAGTACGCGAGAACCTCTTTGATGATGACTTCGACGTCCCACAGCTTGTAGCGAAGGATGGAGACCGCGAATGCGAGCGGAATGAACGCGAGCGGCAGAATCGAGATCGTCGCGTAAATCGGCCCGACGGAGCCATTGATCAGATAGGGGACGACGTAGATCGCGAGAAACGGTACGAAGCCGAGTGCCGTCCCGAGGTAGATCCACTTGATCTGTTTCTTCCCGATCGCCGCGGCCCTCCGGTAAGTGAACGCCAGCGCAAGAATCGCGAGCGTGAAGTAAACGAAGAAGTCGACGTACTCCCACCGCTGGATCAGCTCGAGCGAACGCTGCGGAGATGCCACGAAGATCGCGTTGCCGAAGATGAGAAGGTCGATGTTCCAGAGCGCGAGCAGCAGAGGCGGGATGTAGAGCGCCGCGATCGCGCCGCGATGACGCAGCACCGGGCGCGGGAAGAGGAGGAAGAAGTGCAGCGTCAGCGGCGGCAGGAAGACGCGCGCAAGCTCCTCGACCAGTTGCAGTGCCTTGTAGCTCCAGTCGATGTCGCCCGCCGGCGTGTAGACGTAGACGATGAACGAGAACAGCGTGACGAAGTAGAAGAGCGAGCTCTCGCGTGTGTCGCCGCGGAACAGCGTGAAGAGGCCGATCGCAAGATAAAGAAAGCCGATGAAGCTGAGGATCAGGTACGAGTAATCGATCTTCAGATCGGGCGCGCGATACGTGAGCGTTAGCGTCTCGTTTCCTCGCGCGACGACGATTGGAATCGGCTGCCCGATCTGTCGGAGCGTCTTGCGAAGTCCGCCGATCTCGCTGCTCGGCGTCTCACCAATGAGCCAGATCCGGTCCCCCGGTTTCAGCCCCGCGGCTTCCGCCTGGCTGCCGGGATCGACCGACTTCACGACGATGACGCCATTGCTCCGCTCGGATTTGAAATCGATCCGCTCAAACGAGTTGCGTTTGCGCTGGAAGGAGACAAACGCTCCCAGCACCACGCCCACCGTGAGCAGTCCGATCAGCACCTTCGTGAGAAGCGATCGTGTCATTGAGGCTGACGCTAGCATTCAACGCAGGTGCCGTGGCGAAATCGCGCCTAACT
>JAENWF010000131.1 GCA_016650215.1 Thermoanaerobaculia bacterium | reverse complement strand
TGCCGAAGAGCGCGAGACACGCGGATTCATCTCGATGACGAGACGGCGTCCCGTCTCAGGATGGACTGCGAACTGGATGTTGCTTCCACCGGTCTCGACCCCGATCGCCCGGATGATGCGCTTCGCTTCATCGCGCATCTCCTGGTACTCGTCGTTGGTGAGCGTCTGCTGCGGCGCGACTGTGATCGAGTCGCCGGTGTGCGTGCCCATCGGATCGAGGTTCTCGATCGAGCAGACGATGATGACGTTGTCAGCCTTGTCGCGCATCACCTCGAGCTCGAACTCTTTCCAGCCCATCACCGACTCTTCGACGAGCACACTGTGGTTGGGCGAGAGATCGAGACCCCGCGACACGATCGTGCGGAACTCCTCGACGTTGAATGCGATGCCGCCGCCCGATCCGCCGAGGGTGAACGAGGGGCGGATGACGAGCGGGAAGCCGATCTCGCGCCCGATCTGCTCCGCGGACTCGAGTGTCGTTGCGTAGCCCGAGCGCGCCACTTCGACGCCGATGTTCAGCATTGCGTCTTTGAAGAGCTGCCGATCCTCGGCCGTTCTGATCGACTCGTAGCCCGCACCGATCAACTCGCAGCCGTGACGCTCGAGCGCCCCGTTCTCCCAGAGCGCGATTGCGAGATTGATCCCCGTCTGGCCGCCGACCGTCGGCAGAATCGCGTCGGGCTTCTCCCGCTCGATGATTTTTTCGAGCGACTCCGGAGTGAGCGGCTCGATGTACGTCCGGTCCGCAAACTCCGGATCGGTCATGATCGTCGCCGGGTTCGAGTTCACCAGAATGATCCGGTAACCCTCTTCCTTCAAAGCCTTGCACGCCTGCGTCCCGGAGTAGTCGAATTCGACCCCCTGACCGATCACAATCGGCCCTGAACCGATGATGAGGATGCTGCGGATATCGGTACGTTTCGGCACGGCGGCGCAGATAATAGCAGTGCTGAGTGCTGAGTCCTGAGTGCCGAGTAAAGGACCTCACTCAGGACTCAGCACTCAGGACTCAGCACTCAATGAGACATCTGGTCGAATGGGACACCCTGGAGCTTCGCATCGATGGGGAGAAGCTCAATCGGGAGATGAAGTCGGCGATGGGAAAGGTGGATCCCATCGAGCGGCTCGACCTCCGTTTCTTCAATGGGCTGATGAGAGTCGAGGGATCGATCCGGAAGTTCATCAGCGTGCCGTTCACTGTGGAAATCAATGAGATTCGCGCGAGCGGGACAACTGTGCGCGTGCCGCTCCGGAGCGCATCTGCTGCCGGGTTTCCCCTGCCGACGATCCTCTTTGGGCTGATGAAAAGCCGCTTGCCGAAGGATCTCGTGAGCTACGAAGATCCGGCTACACTCGTGATGTCGCTGGACCGCTTCTTGCCTCCTTTCGTGTCAGCAGACATTCAGAAAATCTGGATCATCGACGGGGGTCTCTCCGTCATCCTCGGCAGAGGGGGCGCTGATCCGCCGCCTCCTGGAGATCAACATGACCGTAACGACATCAGTGGAAACTCAGCCGGAAATCAATCGTGACCGCGCGAGCCGGTTCTATGACCGCCTGCGCGCGCGCATTCACCGCTTCGTGAAAGCGAGGGGCGTTGTCGCGACGAAGTCCGCGAGCTTCCTCCTTCTCGTGCCGGACGTATTCATGCTGCTGATCCGTCTCGTCACCGATCCACGCGTCAGCGGAAAGAACAAGACACTCCTCGGCAGTGGTGTCGCGTACTACTTTTTCCCGTTCGACTTCATGCCGGAGGCGATCATCGGTCCGTTCGGCTTCATCGACGACCTCATCTTCGGCGTCTACATGCTCAACAAAATCCTCGCGGATACCGACGTCAAGATCCTTCGCGAGCATTGGAGCGGCGAAGAAGACGTCCTCGCAGCAATTCAGCGCGTCCTCAACGCCGCCGACAACCTCGTCGGCGCCGACCTCCTCGCCAAACTCAAGAAGATGGTGAGGTAACCCTTCAACGGGGTCAGGTCTTGATTTTTGCTGTTTCAACGTCTCGAGAATCAATAATCAAGACCTGACCCCATCCTCTCGGTAGCTCCACCGAGGGTGGAGAAATCTACATTTCAGCGGTTTCTAGACGCTCCTTTCTCTACCAGGAAGGAGGGTCAGGTCTTGAACTTTGCGTTTCGGCCGTCTCGGAAAGCAAAAAACAAGACCTGACCCCGTCGCTCTGGTGGGAATTTGTGGACTATAGTGGCCGATGGTGGTAGAACAGTGGTCCAACAGGCGACATTTAGGCCGAAAGGACTCTACGAAGCGTGGAACTCAGCGTCCTCATGGGGCACTCCCCAGCGACGATCGACGACAAGGGTCGTCTCAAAGTTCCTGCGAGCTTTCGCAAGGTCATCGAGGATCGATATGGACGCGACTGCTTCATTACTTCGACCGACGGCGCGCACGCGATGATCTATCCGATGCCGGTCTGGGAGGACTTTCAGAGCCGGCTCGCGAAGGTTCCTTCGACCTCGCTCGCTAAGGCGAAGATGCTCGAGCGGGTCAATTACTTCGGGCAGGTCGGAGCGATCGATGCGCAGGGACGCCTCCTCGTGCCGACCGTGCTGCGGAACGTCGCCGGAATCGCGGGCGACGTCGTCGTCCTCGGAAATCAGGATCACCTCATCGTCTGGAACGAAGAGCGGATCCATAAACGGATGACCGAGTCGCCGATGACGGCGGAGGATTTCAAAGAGTTGGAGCTGCACGGCGTTTAACCCGGTTCGCTGCCCGTGAGACACGAACCTGTTCTTTTGACGGAAGTACTCGAGGCTCTCCGGCCTCCTCGCGAAGACGGAACCATCGTCGATGCGACGGTCGGACTCGGTGGGCACGCGGAGGCGCTGTTGCAGGCCAACCCGCGGATCCGCCTGATCGCAATCGACCGCGATCCGGAGGCTCTCGAGAGGTCACGCGAGCGGCTGCGGCCCTTCGCCGACCGGGTGACGTTCTTCCGAGGACGTCACGAGTCGCTCATTGACATTCTGAAGCAGTCAGGGACCGGTGAAATCAGCGGACTTCTGGCGGACCTCGGTGTCTCGTCGATGCAACTCGACGACGCGTCGCGCGGATTCTCGTTCCGCTTCGATGCGCCGCTCGACATGCGGATGGGGCCCGACAGCACGCCGGCATCCGAACTGGTGAGAACGCTCGAGGAGCGAGAGCTGGCGAAGATCATCCGTGATTACGGCGAAGAGCCGATGGCGCGGCGGATCGCCGCGGCGATCGTCGCCGCGCGCGCCGAGGCTCCGATCGAGACGACGCAGCAACTCGCGGAAGTGATCCGCAGCGTCAAGAAGCCGCGGTTGCACCAGATCGATCCATCGACGCTCACGTTCCAGGCGTTGCGGATTTCAGCCAACGGCGAGTTGAAAGACCTCGAGATGTTCGTGCACGAGGCGGCGGAGTCGCTCGAGATCGGGGCGCGCATCGCGATCATCTCGTTCCACTCGCTCGAAGATCGGATCGTCAAGCTGGCCTTCCGCGATCTCGAGGGTCGCTGCATCTGCCCGCCGGGGATGCCGGTGTGCGGATGCGGGGCGAAAGCGACGGTCACGATTCTGACCGGCCGGCCGGTGACTGCTTCAGAGGATGAAATCGAAAGAAATCCGCGATCGCGCAGCGCGAAGCTGCGAGTCGCGGAAAGGGTGTGAGGGTCCTTGCGGAACCAGGAAGCAAGGGTGAAGGTTGGGGAAGGGTCGGGTGTGTGTGCGGGCGAGTTCTCGGGAGGGGTGGCGCGTGGGGTGTGGGCGAAAGTGGATAGTTCTCGATTCCGTGCTTGAAGGCAGATCTTCACCCTTGTTTTCTGGTTTCGCGCAGTGCCGCCATGTACACGCAGAAGAAATCGATCGACAACGTTCACATCGTCCGGGAAAGGGATCGCCAGCGTCTTCGTGAGCTGCTCGCGGTCTTTGCTCTCGGGCTTCCGGTCGGCCTCTTTCTTCTTCTCTTTACCTGGCAGAACCTCGAAGTGATCCGGCTCGGGCACGAGGCGACGCGCCTGCAGCAGAACCGCAAGGAGATCGAGCAGGAGAACAAGCGTCTCCAGTTCGAGCTCGATCGCCTCACGGCGCTCGAATCGGTCGAGAAGCAGGCGGTGAAACTGGGCTTCGCGCCGGCCGACCCGCAGGCCATCGTGATGGTGAGCGGTGCGGGAGTGACTGCCCGGCGGGTCGGCGCGGCATCGGGCGAAAAGAATCAGCCCTCACGGCAACATGACCCGAGGCGCGCTCCATGACGCTCTCGCAGAAGCGGGTCATTCAGATTTTCGCCGTGCTCGCCGCGTGGGCGGTGATCGTGATCGCGCGGCTCATTCAAGTGCAGTTCGTGCTGCATGACCATTACACCAATCGCGCGCAGCGGCAGCAGGAGCGGACACTTGCGCTGAATCCGATGCGTGGCTCGATTCTCGACTCCCGCGGACGCGTGCTCGCGGAGAGCGTTGCGGCGGAATCGGTCTACGCCGATCCGCAGGCAATTGCGAACCGCAAATCCGTCGCGGCGCGGCTTGCATCGGTTGCTGGCTTGAGAATGTCGGCGCGTGAAGTCGAGGCGAAGCTGCGCAGCGACGCCGGCTTCGTCTGGATTGCGCGGCAGATCCCCCTCGCCGTGGCTGACGAAGTGCGCAAGCTGAAGATCTCCGGCGTCGACTTCATCGACGAGCATGCGCGCGCATATCCTCGCGGCACGCTCGCCGCGAACGTGATCGGCCACGTCGGAGTCGACGGCGAAGGGCTCGCCGGGGTCGAACATTCCTTTGACAGCTACGTGCGCGGGAAGGCGGGGAAGGTCACCGTGTTGCGCGACGCGCGCCGCGGGATGTACCTCGTCGGCGGCGAAGGGGCGAACCGTCCGGTCGATGGCAACGACGTCGTGCTCACGATCGATGGCGTGGTGCAGTTCATCGCCGAGAGAGCGCTCGCGAACGTCGTCACGAGGTATCGGGCGGTGAGTGGGACGGCGATCGTGATGGATACGCGCGACGGCCGGATCCTCGCAATGGCGTCGCTACCGACGTTCGATCCGAACCGCTTCGGCGACTTCCCGCCGGCGAGCTGGCGCAATCGCGCGGTCCAGGACAACTACGAGCCGGGCTCGACGTTCAAGATTGTGGCGGCCGCCGCTGGAATCGAGGAGCGGATCGTCACGCCGTCGCAGATGATCCACTGCGGCGAAGGAGCGATCAGGATCGCCAACCTGGAGATCAACGAGCACGGCGGGCATCGCTACGGTCTCTTGAGTTTCGCCGAGGTCCTGGCCAAGTCGTCGAATGTCGGCACCGTGAAAGTCGCGCTCGCTCTCGGCGACCGCCGGCTCTACGATTACGTCCGCCGTTTCGGATTCGGCGAGCGGACCGGCATCGAACTACCAGGCGAAGCAAACGGAATTCTGCGGCATATCAGCCGCTGGTCGCAGGTATCGGTCGCAAGCATCTCGATCGGGCAGGAGATTGGCGCAACGCCGCTCCAGGTCGTCCGCGCGATGGCGACTGTCGCGAACGGCGGTATGAGCGTCCAGCCACGCATCATCGAGAAAGTCGTCGATGGCGAAGGGCGGACGATCGCGACGCCGAAACGAGCGGAGCCGAAGCGGGTGATCTCAGAGCGCACGGCCGCGGTCCTCAACGAGATGCTCAAGGGCGTGGTCGAGCATGGCACCGGCATGCAGGCGGCACTCGCCGAGCATGTCGTTGCGGGAAAAACGGGGACCTCGCAGAAGGCGGTGCGCGGCGGATACTCGGCTGACCGCTTCATCGCATCGTTCGCGGGCTACGTTCCAGCGGACCGTCCGCGCCTCGCGATCCTCGTGACGGTCGATGAGCCGAAGGGCGAACAGTATGGCGGTGTGATCGCGGCTCCTGCGTTTCGTGAGATCGCCGAAGCATCTCTCCGCTACCTCCGCGTGACACCTTCGATTCCGCAGCGCTCGATCACGGTTGCCCCTCCTCTTCTGGCCGCGTTTTCGCAACGCCCCGTGGCGGCTGAGCGGTCAGCGGTCCCCGACCTTCGTGGACTCGATGCGCGCGCGGCTGTTGCGCGGGCAACGGCATCCGGGCTGACCGTCGAGGCCGTCGGAAGCGGCGTGGTTACTTCACAACAACCAGGAGCAGGCGAAGCTCTGCCGGCCGGTGGCCGGATCGCGATCATTCTTGCGGGGGCGATGTGATGAAGCTCGCCGATCTCCTGCGCGATGTTCCCGTCGAGTCGGTGCAGGGCGACAGCTCCGCCGAGATCTCGGCGGTGACGTCCGACTCGCGCCTCGCACAGAGGGGCGCGCTCTTCGTCGCCATCCCGGGTCTGCAGCAGGATGGTGCGAAGTTCATCGCATCGGCAATCGAAAAGGGGGCGAGCGCGGTCGTGTCGAATGTCGCGCAGCCAGCGGTGCATCGCAGCGGCGTCGCGCAGATCCTCGTTGCTGATCCGCGAGCCGCGCTCGCCACGATCGCCGCGAATTTTTACGGCCGCCCAGCGGAGAAGCTCTCGCTGATCGGTGTCACCGGCACGTCGGGAAAAACCACGACGACAAAGATGATCGAGTCGATCCTCGACGCGACCGGCGAGCCGGTGGGGCTGATCGGCACCATCGAGTACCGCGCAGGCGACGAGCGGCTCATGGCCGATCGGACGACGCCCGACGCGGTCGTGCTGCAGCAATGGTTCGCGAAGATGCGCGATGCCGGCGTTCGCCGCGCGGTGATGGAAGTGTCATCGCACGCGCTCTCGCTCAAGCGTACCCATGGCGTTCACTTCGTGGCGGCGGTCTTCACAAACCTGTCGCGCGATCACTTCGACTTTCACAAGGACTTTGACGACTACTTTGCCGCAAAGAAGATGCTCTTCGATCAGATCGACCGGTCGAAGAAGAGCTCGGTCGTCAATCGCGACGATGAGTACGGGCGCCGCCTGATCGCGGAGCTCGGCTCGAATGTGATCACGTACGGACGGTCTGCCGGGTGTGACATTCGCACAGCCGAGGGCTTCGAGATCACCGTGCGTGGACTGCGAGGGATCGTGAAGACGCCGGCAGGCGACGTCCGCGTCGAGTCGAACCTCCTGGGTCAGCCGAACCTCTACAACTGGCTCGCTGCGATCGGCGCGGCGATCGCGACCGGAATTCCGGTGACGACGATCGAGGCAGGTATCAGGAATCTTCAGTCGGTGCGCGGACGCTTCGAGCGCGTCCCTTCGGACGGCGGCCCGACCGTGATCGTCGACTACGCGCACAAACCCGACGCGCTCGAAAAACTGCTGCACGCGGTTCGCGATCTGGCGGAAGGGAAGAAGGTGACGCTTCTCTTCGGCTGCGGCGGTGACCGCGACAAGGGAAAGCGGCCTCAGATGGGGGAGATCGCCGGGCGGCTCGCCGACCGGACGATTCTCACGAGCGACAACCCGCGCGGCGAGAAGCCGGAGGCGATTCTCGACGAGATCGAGAAGGGGATGTCGTCGGTCGACAAGCAAAAGTACACACGCGTTGCCGACCGGCGGACGGCGATTGCCGATGCGATCGCGCGCGCCGGCAGCGACGAGGTGATCGTGATCGCGGGAAAAGGTCATGAGACGTATCAGGTCGTCGGTGATCAGGTGATTCATTTCGATGATCTCGAAGAAGCAGAGATGGCTCTCAAAAAACGCGCTGATAAAGTAGCGACTAATGCAGTCTGAATGCATATGAAATAGTTGTTGATATCAATGACAAAATTGCTCTACTATCCAGTTCGTTCAAACAGGTGCCGCATTCCGGCCTCGTCGTCATTCGGCGTGGGTGCGTGGATGGTGATCGCCAGGCAGTCGTTGTGGGGGAAGGGGGCGATCACCGGGGAAGAAGCGCGGCGGGGCCGGAAGGCAGCATCTGTCGGGAGGTCATCATGCCCACTCTGACCTTCCGCGACATCGCGCGCATGGTCGGCGGCGAGCTCGTTCAGGGCGGCGACGTTTCTACGACCTCCGTCGTCATCGACAGCCGCGAAGTCAAATCCGATTCAGTCTTCTTCGCCATCAAGGGCGACCGCCTCGACGGCCATCAGTTCGTGCCGCAGGCGCTGCAGACGGGGCGCGGCGTGGTCGTCGCGCGAGTTCCCGAGAGTCTTCCTCCGGGCAAAGGAATCGTCCGCGTCGCCGACACGACGATTGCTCTTCAGAATCTCGCGCGCTCGATCCGAAGCGAGCGGAAATTCACGCTGATTGCCATCACCGGCTCCGCTGGCAAGACGACCGTGAAGGAGATGATCGCGACGCTTGCCGGTACAGAGCGCCGTACCTTCAAGTCGTGGGGCAACTTCAACAACACGATCGGATGCCCGCTCTGCGTCGACAACACTCCCGATGACGCGGAGGTCGTCGTCTCCGAGATGGGGATGAACCACAAGGGCGAGATCGCGCTCATGGCCGGTCTCACGCGTCCCGACATCGCGGTCTACACGAACATCGCGGCTGTCCACATCGAGTTTTTCGGAACGGTCGAGAAGATCGCCGACGCCAAGAAAGAGCTGCTCGACAACATCCGTGAAGGCGGGACGGTCATCGTCAACGCCGACAACCCGCACGTCGTGCGAATCGCAAAGGACTATCGCGGCCCGAAGAAGACGTACGGCATCGACAACGGGGCCGATTATCACGCGACCAGCATCCGCGAGCGCGGACTCCTCGGCACGTCCTTCGCTCTCGAGGCGGAGGGCTCATCGCGCGAGATGGACCTGATGCTGCCCGGCCGACACAACCTCGAGAACCTGCTCGCGGCGATCGCGACCGCGCGCGCTCTCGACATCTCGTGGAACGGCATCGAGCGAGGCGTGAAAGAGGTCAAGCCGGCCTATCACCGCGGCGTCATCGTGAAGTGGAGGAATGCGCTGATTTACGACGACACATACAACTCGAATCCCTACGCACTCGGCCGCGCGCTGCAGTTGATGGCGCAGGCCGACGCAAAGGGCCGCCGCATCGCGGTCATCGGCGACATGCTCGAGCTCGGGGACAAAGAGCTCGACTATCACACCGAGTCGGGGCGCGCGATTCCGAGCGCGATCGACGTGATCGTCGGCGTGGGCAAGCGCTCGACCGCACTCCTCGACGGGGCACGCTCGGCCAACCACAAAGAGCTCCATCATTTCGACGACGCAGAACCGGCGGGAAAGTTCCTGCTCGACTTCGTCAAAGACAACGACCTGGTTCTGATCAAGGCTTCTCGCGGAATCGGCCTCGACAGGATCGTCACGATGTTCGAAAAGAACGCATCGGAAGGCGGACGGTAAATGCTCTATCACCTCCTCTATCCACTCCGCGACGTCATCTCGGGATTCAATGTCTTCCGTTACATCACCTTCCGGAGCGCATTCGCTGCGCTGACCGCGCTGCTGATCTCGTTCATCCTCGGGCCGTGGCTCATCGAGCGGATGAAGTACATCAAGCTCGGACAGTTCATCCGCGAGGAAGGGCCGAAGTCTCACCAGATGAAGGCCGGGACGCCGACGATGGGCGGGATCCTGATCAACATCGCGATTCTGATTCCGACGATTCTCTGGGCGGACATCCGCAACCCCTACATCTGGATCGTGCTCTTCGTGACGTTTGCGTACGGCGCGATCGGATTCGTCGACGACTATCGCAAGCTTGCGAAGAAGCGGAACCTCGGTCTCACCGCGAAAGAGAAGTTCTCGATGCAGTTCGGCGTCGCACTCCTCGCCGGACTCGCGATCGCGTATCTGCCGAGTATCCACAACAACTATTCGACGACGCTGACGTTCCCGTTTCTCAAGAACTTCGTGCTCGACCTCGGGTTCCTCTACATCCCATTCATCATGGTGATCATGGTCGGTGCGTCGAACGCCGTGAATCTGACGGACGGGCTCGATGGACTCGCGATCGGCTCGACGCTCGTAGCCGCCGTGACCTACACGATTCTCACGTACGCGGCGGGCCATTTCCGCATTGCGGACTATCTGCGAATCGCATGGGTGCCGCAAACCAGCGAGCTCGCTGTTTTCTGTGGCGCGATGGTGGGCGCATCGCTCGGGTTCCTCTGGTTCAACGCGCATCCGGCAGAGATTTTCATGGGCGACGTCGGCTCGCTCGCGCTCGGCGGGGCGATCGGCTGTCTCGCGGTCATGATCAAGCAGGAGATCCTTCTGGTCTTCGTAGGCGGCCTCTTCGTGCTCGAAGCGCTGTCGGTGATTCTGCAAGTCGCCTCGTTCAAGCTGACGGGAAGGCGCATCTTCAAGATGTCGCCGCTGCATCACCACTTCGAGCTTTCGGGGTGGAAGGAGACGAAGGTCGTCGTGCGGTTCTGGATCATCGCGATCATGTTCGCGATGATCAGTCTCGCGACGCTGAAACTGCGATGAGACATCTGGTGGTCGGGGCGGGGCGGTCGGGGGCTGCGGCGGCGAACTTTCTCGCCGCGCGCGGAGAGGATGTCGTGCTCACCGACAACAACGTCTCGCCTTCGCTTCCCTACGAGCTCGACAAGCGGGTGAAGAAAATCTTCGGTCCTCAGGACGATGCATTGCTCGAGGGCGTCAGCACGATCGTCCTCAGCCCGGGTGTGCCGATGACGATTCCTCTGCTCAAGCATGCCCAGGCGCGCGCGATTCCGATCATCGGCGAGATCGAGCTCGCGTTCCGTCAGATTCAGGGGACCGTCGTCGCCGTCACCGGCTCGAATGGGAAGTCGACGACGACCGCCCTCATCGGCGAGATTCTCAAGGTCGCGGGACGGCAGCCGATCGTTGCCGGAAACATCGGCGAGCCGCTGATTCACGCGTTCGAGGCGGGGAAGGCGCGGACGTATGTCCTCGAGCTCTCATCGTTCCAGCTCGAAACCGTCGACACGTTCCACGCGAATGTCGCGCTGCTGCTCAACGTCACGCCCGATCACATGGACCGCTATCCGACGTTCGATGCGTATGCCGCGACGAAGTACCGGATTTTCCGTAACCAGGATAAGAACGACGTCGCGATCATCAACGCGGACGACCGGCGCGGCTCTGCGCGCCTCGCCACGGCGCGCGTCTGGCGCTTTTCTGCGACGAAGAAGGTCGACGAAGGCGCATGGCTCGACCGCGGCGAAATGGTCGTCACGATCGCGGGCGAGGAGCGCCGCATGCCGCGCGCCTCGCTCAAGCTCGAAGGGAACGCGAATGTGGAGAACGCGCTCGCCGCGTGGCTCGCGGCACGTGCGCTCGGCGTCAGCGACATGGACGTGCAGATCGCGTTCGGCGCGTTCGCGGGTTTGCCTCATCGGATGGTCCTCGTGCGCGAGCGAGGTGGCGTGCGCTGGGTCAACGACTCGAAGGGGACCAACGTCGATGCGACGCTGAAGTCGCTCGAAGGATTCAGCGACGCAAGCGTGATCCTCATCCTCGGCGGCAAAGATAAATCAGGCGAGTTCGAGCGGATGCGCGAGCTCGTAGGCGCAAAGGTGAGAACGGTGCTGACGATCGGTGCCGCCGCCGAGCGCATCGCGGCGGCACTCGCCGGAGCCACCGACTTCGTCGCAACAGGCGACATGCAGCACGCAGTCGAGTGGGCAGGAGCCAACGCAAAGAAGGGCGAGACGGTGCTCCTCTCGCCCGCCTGCGCGAGCTTCGATCAGTTCAGAAACTTCGAGCATCGCGGGGAGCACTTTGAGGAGCTGGTGAGAAAGCTGTGAAGCTGACACCCGACACCCGGAAAACAACATGAGTCGCAAACTAACCTACGACAGCTACCTCTTCGGCGCCGCGATGCTCATCGTGGTCGTAGGGATCGTCATGATCTACAGCGCTTCGGCGATTCTCGCGACGCAGAAATTCGGCGCGGGGAATCCGTATCACTTCATGACGCGGCAGCTCATCTGGTTGTTCGCCGGCGGCGCGGCGATGTTCCTGCTGATGCATCTCGACACCTCGCTCCTGCACGACCGCCGCATCGTCTACAGCGCGCTGGCGCTCGTCGGTCTCGGTCTCGTCATGGCCCTTTTCCAGGGGCCGGTCAACGGCACGCACCGCTGGATCATCCTGCCGTGGTTTCAGATTCAGCCGTCCGAGTTCGCAAAGCCGGTGGTGGTTCTGTTCATCGCGTCGATCCTCGCGAGACGGGAGGAGCGGGTGAACGAGTTGACGGCGACGCTTCTGCCGGTCGGCTCCGTGCTCGCGCTCTTCGCCGGACTGATTCTCCTCGGCCGCGATTTCGGCACCGCTTCGGTGCTGATGGTCGTCGGCGTCGGGATGATCTTTGCGGCGGGTGTGTCGTGGAGGCTGATCGGGCTCTTCATGATCGCGTTCGTGCCGGCTGCGATCGCGCTCGTCTTCAGCGCGGCCTATCGACGCGACCGGCTCTTCTCGTTCCTCAACCCCGAGGCAGACCCGCTGGGGAAGGGATTCCAGGCGCTGCAGTCACTCATCGCGCTCGGCACGGGCGGGCTCAAGGGACTCGGCATCGGCAACGGGCGGCAGAAGCTCTTCTTCCTCCCCGAGCCGCACACAGACTTCATCTTCTCGATCATCGGCGAGGAGCTCGGATTCATCGGAGCGTTCGCGCTCGTCGGACTCTTCGCGTTCCTCGTCTGGCGCGGACTGCGGGTGGCGCAGCTCAGCCGCGACCGCTTCGCGTTCTACACGGCGCTCGGGTTGACGCTGATGATCGCACTGCAGGCGCTCGTCAACATGAGCGTCGCGCTTTGTCTGCTTCCGACAAAGGGAATCGGTCTTCCGATGGTCAGCTACGGAGGCTCGTCGCTGGTCGCGAGCCTCATCGCTGTCGGCATTCTTCTGAATCTTTCACAACAATCGACCTGAGGCGGATATTGGTGAGACGGGCGTGAGCAATCAGACATTGATGATCGCCGGGGGCGGGACGGGAGGGCACATTTATCCCGCCATCGCGATTGCGCGCGAGTATCTGGCGCGCAGCGCTTCGCGCCGCGTCGTCTTCGTCGGCACCGAGCGTGGGCTGGAAAGGACGATCGTGCCGAAGGCCGGCTTCCCGCTCGAGTTCATCTCGGTCGGCGGATTGAAGGGGAAGGGAGCCGGAGATCTGATCCGCAACCTTCTCCGCCTTCCCGTGGGCTTCGTTCAAGCGTGGAAGCTGATCGGCAAGCATCGTCCGAATGTCGTGCTCGGCGTCGGCGGATATTCATCGGGTCCGGTGCTTCTATGCGCGGCGCTTCGGGGCGTGCCGACCATCGTTCACGAGGCGAATGCGTTTCCGGGGCTCACGAATCGTCTTCTCGGGCGCTTCGTAAAGGGCGTGGCAGTCGCATTCGCCGAGGCGCTGCCGCGCATGAATCGCCCCGACGGCGTGGTGACCGGGAATCCGATCCGTCAGGAGTTTTTCGGCAAGAGTGCGCCGGCTGCCGGCCCGAAGCAGCGGCTGCTGATTTTTGGCGGGAGCCAGGGCTCGCGCGTAATCAACGACGCGATGACCGGCGCTCTGCTCTTCCTCGCGCGCCTCAAAGACAAGATCGAGGTCGTTCATCAGACTGGGCCCGGCGAGCTCCAGAAGGTGCAGGGGGCGTATCGAAGCTCGGCGTTCTCGTCCGCGCGCATCGTTCCGTATCTCGACCCGATGGCGGACGAGATCGCGGCGGCCGACCTGGTGGTTTCCCGTGCGGGCGCAATGACGATCGGCGAGCTTTCGGCGGTCGGACGCGCGGCGATTCTGATTCCGTTCGCCGCCGCGACGAACAACCACCAGGAGCTGAACGCGCGCGTCGTCGAGAGAGGAGGCGGAGCGACGGTGATCGTCGAATCCGATCTCACGCCGGAACGGCTCGGTGCGGCGATCGAGCACATTCTGAGCGACGGAAATCGCGCGCGGGCGATGGGGAAAGCCTCAAACGCGCTTGCGACGCCGGATGCAACAAAAAACATTGTTCAATTCATCGAATCGATTCAGAGAAATTAATTGCTTTGGTCGGATAGCACACTTAATATTTGAATTTAAGACACCACGAATAGCATGAATTTCAGTGAAATTAAGAACATCCATTTCGTCGGGATCGGCGGAATCGGGATGAGTGGTATCGCCGAGATCCTCTCGGGCATGGGAGTGCGTGTCTCCGGATGTGACCTCAAGCGATCGTCCGTGACCGATCTTCTGACCAGCCGGGGGATCGCCGTCTCGATCGGGCACGATCCTTCTCACGTCGAGAAAGCAGATCTCGTGGTGACCACAGCGGCGGTCAAGGGCGGGAATCCCGAAGTCGAGGCTGCCCGCCAGCGCGGCATCCGCGTGATGAAGCGATCGGAAGTCCTCGGCGAGATCGTCAGCCAGAAGCGCGCTGTCGGCGTCTCGGGCACACACGGCAAGACGACTACATCAGCGATGATCTCGATCGTTCTCGCTGAGGCGGGTCTCGATCCGACGGTCATCGTCGGTGGAATGGTTCGCAACTGGGGAACGAACGCGCGCGCCGGCAAAGGCGACTACCTGGTCGTCGAGGCGGACGAGTACGACCGCACATTCCATCATCTCCATCCGGAGATCGCGGTCGTAACGAACATCGAGGCGGATCACCTCGAGTACTACGGCAGTCTCGACGCGATCATCGAAGCGTTCCGCATTTTCGTCGAAGGCATCAAGCCAGGCGGACTCGTGATCGGCTGTTCCGACGATCCGCTCGTCGAGAAACTTCTCGCGCAGGTGAAGAACCATCGCGTCGTTCGCTACGGCTTGAACGAGAACGCCGATCTGCGCGCGACACGGCTTCGTTTCTCCGAGCAGGGGACGTCGTTCGATCTGAAGGACATCAGCACATTCAAACTGTTCGTGCCGGGCGAGCACAATGTCCGCAATGCGCTTGCCGCGATCGCGGTCGGGCAGGAGCTTGGGCTCGACGAGCCGGTCATCGCGCGCGGTCTGGCGAGGTTCCTCGGCGTAGACCGCCGTTTTCAGATCCTCGGCGAGTGCGCCGGCGCGCTGATCGTCGACGACTACGCGCATCACCCGACCGAGATCCGCGCGACTCTCGACGCAGCGCGCCGCGGCTATCCCGGACGGCGCATCATCGCGCTGTTCCAGCCGCACCTCTACTCGCGAACACGCGATTTCGCGAGCGAGTTTGCCAGTGCGATGAAGCTTGCCGATGTGCCGATCGTCGCGCCGATCTATGCCGCGCGCGAAGAGCCGATCGGCGGCATCACCGGCCGTCTCATCGCAGACGCCGCGGAAGGGATCGAGTTCATCGATAAGCCGAATCATCTGATCGCCGCCGATCTGCGGCAGCGCCTTCAGCCGAACGACATTTTCATCGCGATGGGAGCGGGCGACGTGCATCAGATCGCCGAGTCGCTCGTGGCGGGAGGCGGCGCGTGAGCAGCGGCTTCGACACGACACACCCGCGCTTTCTCCGTCCGATCGATGTCGCGCGCCTTCGCCGCAATCAGAATCGGATTCACGTGCAGCACGTGCTGTCGATCGTGCGCAATGCGGTCCTTCTGGCAGTCGCGACGCTTGTCGGCTTCGCGATCTATCGCCATACGCAGTCGGAAGCGCGCTTCGCGGTCAGAGCAATCGAAGTGA
>JAENWF010000130.1 GCA_016650215.1 Thermoanaerobaculia bacterium | reverse complement strand
CCCAGACCTCAGATCCCGACACAATCCGTCACAAACCTGTTGGATGCTTTGACATCTCGACCGTTACTTCTCGTCTACTCTCACCGTATCAACGGAAAGGAGCTTTGAACATGAAGAGACTGATTGTGATGGCTGTATCTCTGCTGGTAGCGGGATCCCTCATGGCGGGCGAGGGAAAGAGCTGCAACAAGTCCGCGGCGAAGAGCGTCCAGCTGACCGGCACGGTCGCGTGCAAGGACGGATCGAGCGGCGAGGACTGCCAGCGCGTTTTCCGCGTTGCGAACAGCTCCACCGAGTACACGATCTGCAGCGAGAGTAAGGCGAAGCTGACCGCAGTCACCGGATCTGCAGTCCGCATCAGCGGCAAGATCGTTTCCTGCGGTGACGGCCAGGAACTGATGATCGAGAAGGCCGCCAAGATCTGAAGAGCTGAGTCCGCGACCAAAAAGAATCCCCCGCGTTCTCGCGCGGGGGATTCTGCGGTTACTAAGGGAGGGGCGCCGTGCTTCTGTGTGGCGCCGCCGCCCCGCGGCGGCGCTCTGTTGCGCTCAATCGCGATCTTGATTCGGGCGCGAGGGGCGCCGCGGGGCGACGGCGCCACACAGAGAGCCGCCCCCTCCGCCACAACTCACTCCTCCGTCTCAGCTCGAATCGTGTGCTCGACCTTCGTGCGGGTCATGACGTTCATCAGTTTCTCGATCTGCTCGGGTGTCATCGGGATACCGGCGAGAGCTCCGATCTGGAGAAAGGCGTAGATCAAGATTCGGGCGAGAGTTCTCTTCCATGACATGGCGGATCTCCTTACGGCGTAAGAGCCGTGATCTCTCTTCGGCAAACAGCGAAGGCTCAGGCCGGAAGGAGAGAAGGAGCGCGGGCTGGCGGAAGCGGAGGGACGAGAGAGCGGGAGTCCGGAACGTCCCTCGGTGCGGAGTGAGCCGCGGCCGCTTGTGGAGCGTATGCGACCAGGACAACGGTGACAATGACCGCGTGCGCCACCACGAGTGGCGAGAGGATCGCCGCCACTACGCAGACAGCTACGAGGAGCTTCCGTGTCATGCGGTCATTGTACCGCTGTGATCAGCGCGGCCAGAGCCATCCGAAGACGCCGGCGGTCAGAAGACCGTAGATCAGGCCGTCGAACGTCGACTTCAGCGTCAGCGCCCACGAGCGGTGGTACCAGATCGACATTGGCCACATGCCGAAGGAGTAACCGATGAAAGACGTGGCACCGGCGAAGCGGAAGACCTCGAGATAGTTCGTGGCGGGCGGAAGAGCGCGGCCGCTGATGTATGCGGCGAAGAAACTGACGACGACCGAGAAGACAAACCAGAATGCGAGGGGCTTGCCCATCGCCATCCCATCCGAGGGCATCACGGTGACGATCATGACCGGGCCGCGCTTGATCTTCTCTGCGAATTCGGGCGTCTTCGTCTCCTTCATGTTTTGGGCACGGGGAAGCATGTAGTCGCCGGGAGGGATCGCGAGCGGGCGCAGCGCGTCCATCACCTGGTCCTGATTGGCGAGCGCCGGGTAGTCGCTCTTATGCCAGAGCGGAAGCATGTGGATGGCGGAGCTTACGATGAACACGATCACCGCGGAGACGAGGATCGGGAGCCATAGCATGGTGAGAGCTGTCATGTGTGATCTCCTTTTGCACTCGCCATTGTAGATCCGCCCCCGCTCGTCAGTTCCAGCCTCGACCTGCGCTACTCTTTCCCCCCATGCTGGTCGTCGTCGCCTTCATCGAGCTCGACATCGAGTTTTTCCAGTCGCTCAAGGACAAACGGCAGGTCGTGCGGAGCCTCAAAGACCGGCTGCGCAACTCGTTCAATGTCTCGGCGAATGAAGTCGGCCTCCAGGATGTTCACCAGCGCGCGCGTCTTGCAGTATCGTTCGTCGCGCACGACAACGCCTTCGCCGATGCCACTCTCGAGAAGATCGAGAAGTTCGTCGATTCGACGACCGATGCGGTGCTGGCCGAGTTCACGTTCGACAAGATCGAGTACTGATGAAGAAAACACGACGCACCTCACGAGTCGGCGAGAACGTCCGCGATGCTCTCGTCGAGGTCTTCCGCCACGATTTGAAGGGTGTCGACATCGGGCTCTCCTCCATCACGGCCGTCGACGTCAGCCCCGATCTGAATTTTGCCCGCGTTTACATCAGCGGTCTCCAGGAGAAGGAGACGCGGGAAGTCGTCGAGGCGCTGCAGAATGCACGCGGCGCCGTCCGCCGTTTCCTCGGCAAGAGGATCCGGCTGCGCTACACGCCGGAGCTCGATTTCAAGTACGACGAGGCGCCCGAGCGGGGAGGGAGAATCGAGTACATCCTCTCGCAGGTGTTGCCGCAGAAGAGTGGAGAGGATGCTGTCGAAGAGGGCAGCGCGCCAGACCATGACGACGACAATGACGACCACAACGACAAGTCCTGAGATCGCCGCACGCGAGGTCGCTGACCGCATCCGCGCCGGCCGTAACTTCCTGATCACGGCGCACCGGAATCCGGACGGAGACGCCCTCGGCAGCGGCATCGCGCTGCAGCGGCTGATCCGCCAGCTCGGCAAGAAAGCGAAGATCGTCGTCCGCGACGGGTTCGGCAAACCGCTCTACAACATTCCCGGCGCGAACGAGGTCGCGATCAGCGATACGCTGCCGGCCGACTACCCGAAAGCCTACGACGCACTCTTCACGATGGAGTGCCCGGAGGTCCATCGCACCGGATACGACATCCTCCCTGGTCCGGTCGTCAACATCGACCACCACCTCGGCAATGAGATGTACGGCGAGATCAACTACCTCGACATCGAGGCGCCCTCGGTCGGTGAGATGGTGCTGCAGCTCAACCGCCATCACCTGAAGCTGCCGCTCGACAAAGAGACAGCGACCGCCATGTATGTTTCGCTCGCGACCGACACTGGCTTCTTCCGCTATCACAACACGACGCTGCGAACGTTCGAAGCCGCTGCCGAACTGGCTAGAGCGGGGGTCGTTCCAGGCGACGTCTCCCTCTGGATCAACGAAAGCGTCACGGCGGGCTCGGTGAAACTGCTCGGGCTCTGCCTCAACACGCTGGAGCTCCACGCGGGCGGGAGAATCGCGACAGTCGACTTGCCGAAGAGTTTCTTCGCCGCCGCGGGAGCAACGCCGGAGGACACCGAGGGGATCGTCAACTACGGTCGCAACATCGACGGGGTGGTGGTCTCGATTCTTTTGAAGGAGGGCGACGCGACGTCCACGCGCGCGTCGCTTCGCGCCAAGCCGGGAGTCGACGTGCAGCAGGTCGCCGCAATGTTCGGCGGCGGCGGGCACAAGGCAGCATCCGGCTGCACCGTGCCTCTGCCGCTCGCCGAAGCGAAGGCGAAACTGGTCGAACTCGTCACCGAGGCGATCTAAGCCGGCTGTCTCAGGCCGCCGACTCGAGTCCGAGCTGTTCCGACACGATCTGCCGCAGGCGCGCCGGGGTCACCGGCTTCTCGATGTAGTCGTCAACCTGAAAGGTGTTGATCGCCTCGATGCGATACCGCGAGCCTTTGTAGAGCGCCGTGATCACCGCGACCTTGCAGTCGCTCGTTTCCGGTGTTTGTTTGAGGCGGATCGCGAGCTCACGCCCGTCGAGTTTCGGCAGGAGCGCATCGGTGATGACGAGGTCCGGTTGATACTCCATCGCGAGCTCGAACGCCCGCTCGCCATCCTCAGCATGCAGGACCGTGCCGGGATACTCGGCGAGAACGCGTCCCGCAACGAGATGCACAGTCCGGTCGTCGTCGACAACCAGGATCACCGGACGCTGGACTGAGTCCGGCGTGACTGTCAGATCGCGCGTGGTTGCCTGCTGCGCGCTCTTGTTACGAGCGCGGAACGCCTGCGCTGCACTCGAGCGAAAGAAAGCCTTGCGCCAACCGGCGGGCGCTTCGCAGAAGCAGCGGTCGCAGTCTCTACAGACGAGCGTGCGCTCGGAGGCGAGGCAGGAGCAGAACGGCTCGCTCGATGACTGGATGGCTGTTGCGCACCACGGGCACTTGTAGATGTCACTGTTCTGAATGGCGAATTCCGATTCCAGGTTCATTGTTCGCTCCCTTTTGAGACGCTATAAAGGCGAGAAGCGTGCCGTGCCAGGGAAGTTACAAACCATTGAGAAAGAAACGGTTGTGGCTGAATCGGATAACTGGAGAGCGTCCAGCTTCCACGAAAGTGTCCGGAATCCGGATCGTTCGATCGAGCGACTACGAGGCGCCGGTAATGCGCTCGTAGGCCACAAGCAGCTCGTCGATGGCGTATAGCTTGAGGATCGCCAGAGTGAAGCGGTCGACTTCGATCTGGATGACATGACCGGTCGAGATCACGACAGGTTGCTCGGGCCAGCGATTCCGGAGGTGATCGAGGACCTCGAGCCCGCTGATTCCGGGAAGGTTGGATCGAGCTCAGGTCCAGCTCCCTGCAGCCGGCAGTGATCCGGTCGGCCGATGGCGGCGTGACCGCGGAAACCGGTGCCACGATGACGACCGTCGACCGCGGAATCTGCCTTCCGCTCCACTCCGACCCACTCGCCCGTCGATCCGGACCGCGTCTACATCTACGCGTCACAACCCTGAGCGAAACGAAACGGGGCGGTTCTGTGTGGCGCCGTCGACCCGCGGCGGCGCCCTTTGAATCATTGGCGATCGCTCTTGTTCCCACAGGCGCAAAGTTCGGGGATTATCTGAGCACCAAGTCGGGATTGCGACCCGCTGGCGGAGTACTCAGCAGACCAGCCAGGTGCGCGATCGCGTTCTTGACATAGCGCAGCGTCCACGCACCGTTGTCGTACACGGTCCGGATCTTGTCGTTCCGTTCCGACCAGTCGGAGTGCGCCGGATTCTCCGCGTCGCCGAGAAAACTGGATAGCTCTTCGTCATCCGCAACGAGGAGCGCGCGCACCGGCTTGTCTCGGGGGCTGCGCACCTCCGGGATCGTGATGCCGCGCCGGATGAAATGATGCTCGCCGCGCTTGAGACTCTCGTCCTTTTCGAGCACGACGTCAAAGTACGACGAGGCCGCGCGCGCACTCCTCTTCCGCCGGACCGGGAGTCGGACGCGAAACGCGAGACGGTCTCCCTGTTCGAAGCGAGGGCGAAGGATCTCGAGCTGGTCCGCCGGAATTGCGTCTTCCCGCCATTTCGGTGCACCGTCAGGCGGCTCGGCGATCGTGACCCACTCCTCCGGGGCGAGCGCGAGGGACCACCGGGTCAGCGCGGAGAGTCTCGCGACGGCCGCATCGGCCACCGAGTCGATCGTCCGGCTGCTGATGGTCTCGCGCCGGCCGCTGTCCTCGACCGTTACCACGAGGTCACCGCGCGTCATCGGATAGAAGTACTGGCGAATCGCCGAGGCCACGACCTGCTCGAAGCGGAGATCGTCTTCGCGGTGAAACGGCACTACGATCGAGAGTCCCGGCTCATCGCGCTCGAGTCCGAAATCGATCGCAAAGCGGGCGATTGCTTCCCGATCGTCGATCGCGTAGGGGAACTCGTCCCGCCCCACGTTCGCGAAGAAACCGTAAGGCGCGAAGCGCTGGCTCTCCAGCACGTGAGACTTCAGCACCGACTGCCCGAGCAGCAGGCGGCGGCCGTCGTCGAAGCGATGCGTGAGTCCGAACATCGTATGGATGCGCGACGACACCGAAAATGCGGCCTTGCCGAGACCCCACCGCCCGCGGTCAAGCTCGCCCTTTCCGGATCGGCCGACGTTTCGCCAGAAGTAGTAGAAGTCGTTGCGATCCCTTCCGGCACCGCCGCGCTCGTCCAACTCGGGATCCTCACCGGGATCGCCGGTCAGTCCGCGCGTTCCCGAATCCTCCACGACGAGAAACGGCATCTCTTCGTGCGCCGGAATCTCGAGGTGCGACTCGAGCCCGCGCAGATACTGCGCGGCAACGCTCGATGGAAGCGCGTTCACTCCGGTCGCGAACCGGAATCGAACGCGAACCGTCGAATGCCCGCGACGCGCATCGAGCGAATTCTGAATCGCCTCGCGCACGATTGCGTCCGCCAGATCCTGTGCCTTGAAGAACTCGTCATGGACAGGATCGACGTTCATCTCTCCGCGGCTCATTTCCCGGAAGTGCCACGAAGGGAAGAGGGGCATAGGCCTGCGGCGATTGTATACGGGGCGGGGGAGGGGGGAGGCGAAATGCAGAATGCAAAATGCAAAATGCAAAATGCGAGAAGGGGAACCTTCTCCTTCCCCTCCTTCCACGAGTCACCACGAACCTTTCCGCATTTTGCATTTTGCTTCTCCCGACCTCCCGCCGTGCGTATGTTTCGAAACTTCCACACGTTTGCGGACCTCCGCCGATTTAGACTCTCGGCTCATGCGAATTGCCTGCGCATTTCTTCTCCTTGCACTCACCGCCTGCAGCTCCGCCACCGCCCCGAAACCAGACGACGATTTTCTCTGGCTCGAAGAGATTGACGGCGCGCGCGCCATGGAGTGGGTGAACGGTCAGAACGCGCGCAGCAGGCGCGAGCTCGGATCGACTCCCGAATTCGAGGTGATGCAGGCGCAGGCCCTCGCCGCGCTCAATTCGACTTCCCGCATCCCGTCGCTCGAGTGGCACGGCCGCTATCTCTACAACCTCTGGAAGAGCGAAGAGCATCCGCGCGGTCTCTATCGGCGGACGACCATCGATGAGCTGCGCAAACCGAATCCGCAGTGGACGAACGTGCTCGACATCGACGCGATGTCGGCGCGCGACAACAAACGCTGGGTCTTCAAATCGCTCAACTGCCTGGGCAAGGAGCAGCGGCGCTGCCTCGTCTCGCTCTCACCCGGCGGAGGCGACGCAGTCGTCGTCCGCGAATTCGACGCCGAGACACGCCAGTTCATCGACGGATTTCAACTGCCTGAAGCGAAGTCGAACGTCGACTGGATCGACCAGAACACGATCTTCGTCGGTACCGACTTTGGTCCCGGAACGCTCTCCGAATCGGGCTATCCACGCATCGTGAAGATCTGGACGCGCGGCACGCCGCTCAGCGCCGCGCGAACCGTGTTCGAGACGCCGCGCTCGTCGATGAGCGCATACGGGATGCGTGTCGAAACCGAGTCGGGTGCCATCGATCTCATCGACGAGTCACCGACGTTCTGGACGTCGAAGTTTCAGCGTCTGACCGATCTCGCCGATCCGAAGCTGGTCGATCTTCCTCCCACCGCGGTTCTCGCCGGCGGTTTCCGCGGGCGTCTCGTCCTCGGGCTGCAGGAGGACTGGAAGAACTTCAAGGCGGGATCGGTGATTCTTGCGGGCGAGACGAACGAGCTCCTCGTCGCATCGACCGAGCGCGAGATCGTGGAAACGACCGCGGTGAAGGTGACCGAGCGCGCGATTCTCGTTCCGATCCTCGACAACGTGCGCGGCCGGCTCGACCGCTTCACGCCAGAAGCAACCGGATGGAAACGCGAACGGATCACGCTTCCGGACAACGGCGCGCTCGAAATCATGACCGCCGACGACGACAGCGGCGCGGCGCTCGTTTCTTTCGAGACGTTCATCACGGCTCCGAAACTCTATCTGGTGCCGCCCGCAGCGACGACGCCGATCGCTATCGCGTCTCAGGAACCGACGTTCGACGGCTCGCGCTTCGAGGTCACGAAGCATTGGGCGGTGTCGAAGGATGGCACGCGCATTCCGTACTTTGTCGTTGCACCGAAGGGAATGAAGCGCGACGGCGGAAATCCGGCGCACATCTTCTCGTATGGCGGATTCCGCTCCACGCTCAAGCCGTCGTACTCAGGCTCGTATGAGCCGCATTACGGAGCGTATGGCAAGCTCTGGCTCGAGCGCGGCGGCGTGTTCGTGCTCGCCAACATCCGCGGTGGCGGCGAGTTCGGGCCGCGATGGCACACTTCGGTCCTGAAAGAAAATCGCCACAAAGTCGTCGAGGATTTCGAGGCGGTGGCGGAAGAGCTCGTGAAGAGCGGAGTCACCTCGCCGAAGCACCTCGGCATCGAAGGGCGTAGCAACGGCGGACTGCTGACTCTCTCGACGATGACGCGCAGACCGGAGCTGTACGGCGCCATCATCGCCGGTGCGCCGCTCGCCGACATGCGCCGCTATCACGAGCTCCTCGCCGGCGCGAGCTGGATGGATGAATACGGCCGCAATCATTACTCGCCGTATCACGAGCTGAAGCGTGAAGCGGCATATCCGCCGCTGTTCGTTTACGCATCAACGCGCGACGACCGAGTCCACCCCGGCCATGCGCGCCGCACCGTCGCGAAACTCCTGCAGCAGGGCCACCGCGTCTGGTACTTCGAGAACATCGAAGGTGGCCACGGCGGCTCGAGCACGAACGAACAAACCGCCTACCGGATCGCGCTCAGCTACGCGCACTTGTGGAGATGGCTCCGCTAGCCCTGGACCAGTTGTTTACTCCTGGGAAGTGGGAGCAGCGGGCTGAGTTATTATCATCGCCTGACATTCCACATCCAGCCGGAGGACCCATGACCAGGTTTCCCAGAACTGCAACTGTGAT
>JAENWF010000129.1 GCA_016650215.1 Thermoanaerobaculia bacterium | reverse complement strand
GCGCGTTCGATGCCGGCGTGACGAGATCGGCGAGCATCGCATCGACGAGATACGCGACGTCGGCGCCGAGCGAGCCGTCGGGAATCTCGATGAGTGTCAGATCGAGATCCTTCAGCGCATCGGCGGCGATCGCGCGCGCTTCCGCCGAAAGCGACTCGGGCGCCGGCGCAGCGAACAGCTTCTTGAGATCGGCCCGCGACGAGGACTTCGCGGCCGCGGCGATCTGCGTCAGAAACTGCCGCAGCGGCTCGATGTCCGGAGGCGCCGCGTCCTTGAGCAACCACCGCAGCCGAAGGGCGTTGTGCGTCCGAGTGAGGAACGAGTCGGCTGCGAGATACGCCGCGTTGTGCTGCACGCGGTACGCGTTCGCAGGATTGTTCACCCACGATTCCTCAGAGCCCGCCATCGTGTTGCGAAGCTGGCTCAGCGACTGATCGACAACGTCGCGGATGCGTGGGAGGTTCTCCGGCCGCCAGTCGGGCGAGAAGAGAACGAGCGTCATCCACTCGATCGCGCGCTGCGACTCGGCGGGACCGATGCCGGCACCGCGCACGGTCAGCTCGACCCGCTCGGTGCGGGGGTTCGTGGAGAAGACTGCGTCGAGCGAGAGGATCTCACGCCGGATTCGCTCGGTCATCTCCTCATACGGAATCGGCTTGCCCTTGTCGATCACACCGGTCATCGTCAGGAGAGCGGGGAGGAGCGAGACGTAGCGGAGCTGTTCGCGTGGAACGCGATCGAGCCGGAGCGAGATGCCCGAGGTCGCGCTCGTCATGTTGTCGAAGCGCGAGACGACGATCGGTACGCCGCTCTCGAGCGTCCGCTGCTGGAACTCGAGCGCGTCGTCGAGCGTCATTGGCGGCGACTTCACGAACTCAGGCGTCGGGACTTTCTTCGCCTCTTCCTCGATCACCGCGCTGGCCGCATCCTGCTCGGTCTTGTAGCGGCGCAGCGCATCCTGAATGTCGTCGGTCTCATAGAGGATAGCGAGGCGCGCGGCTTCGGCCGTCGCCCGCGCCTCGCGCTCCCTCTCATCGCGCTGAATCAGAGAGGGCGACGGCTTCGCGACCGTCACGTACGGCACGACACCGGTCACCTTCCACTTCGCGAGATACTCGCGCCAGAAGTTCTTTTTCGAGTCGAGCAGCCCGCGGACGAATGCGATCTGCGGTTTGAGCGTCACCGACTTGCGGAACTCGGGCGTTTTCTCGAGCGCCAGCAGGTGATCCATCCATTGCGAGCCGCCACCGCGCGCGCCGAAGCCGGGAGGGGAGTTGACGAAGCGCGCGAGTCCGCGGTTGAACTGCGTCAGACGGCTCGCGATCCGATCGTTGAATTCCTGCAGCTCGGGCGATCCGTCGGGGAGTGATGCGATCCGCTGGACCTCGGCCGTGATGAGCGCTCGCGCTTTCCCGAGACTCTCGTCGTTGGCGCTGGATGCGGAGATCTCCGTGAAGAAGATGCCGATCGGATGTCCGAACTCTTCGTTGACGAACGTGAACATCGCCTTCGCGCCGATGTCCATCCTTCGCGTCTTGCTGTCGACGAAGAGCTTGTAGATGTTGGTCGTCGGATCGCCGGCGAATGATGCGAAGAAGAGATCGGCGAGAACCTGCTCGTTCGTATCGAGCGTCCGGTCGGCCGGCCAGACGAACGCGATGGGGCTCGGCTGCTGATCGTTGCGGTGCGGGTATTCGACGTAGCGGATCGTCGCGGGTGCGAACGGCTTTGCTTTCGGAAGCGTGTCGAGCGACTGCGCCGGGCGCGGGGCGGATGTTCCCTGGGCGCGATCGAGCGTGGCTGCGGAGCGGTGGAGGAACTCGGGAAGAGTCACACTCCTGGGGAACGAGGCGATCATCCCCATGTTGCCGAGGTAGTACGTCGCGCGGTGGAAGTCGCGGATGTGTTGCGGCTGCATGGTCCGGATCCCCGACGGATCGCCGCCGGAATTCATCGCCAGCGGATGGCCGGCTCCGTAGACGAGTTGCGACGCGCTGCGGAACACCTGGCGGTTCGCTTGCGACATCGAGCTCACCATCTCGTTGTAGACCGAGCCCCTTTCCTCGAGGCGCAGCGTGCCGTCGGGATTGGTGGTGACGCCGAAACTGCGGACCTCGCGACGGATCTCCTCGTCGGTGTAGTTGGGATTCAGCATCGCGTTGAGCTGCGCGGCGAAGAGGTCGAAGAAGACGTCGGGACCACCGGCGGTGTTGAACGGATAGCTCGTCCGCCACTGCTGCGTGAACGCGGTCGAGCCGGAAAGCCACATCGTGTCGAGCCCGGAGAACGCGCGCCCCACCGTCCCTTTACCGAGCAGCAGATGCTCCTGTGTGTGCGGCTCCCCCTGCTCGGAGACCGGGATGCTGTTCACCCACGTGTACGCCTGTGGCACCGACTCGATCTGCAGATAGTCGAGCGTGAATCCGCTTTTCTGATGGATGAACCGCGCGCCGATCGGCGTTCCCGCGTCATTCAGATAAAGCGCATCGGTGCGGAATCCGCTGACCGCCTGCCCCTTCGTGAGCTGGTCGAGCCGGACGTCATCAGCGGCAGCGGTCATGGTGGCAAGTGCGAGAGAGAGAGCAACAGCAGTAGCGCGCATGCCGCGGATTCTAGAGGGTCAGGTCTTGATTTTTGCTCTTTCACGGTCTCAAAACGCAAAAATCAAGACCTGACCCCGCTCTCTGTGCGGCTCTACTACGAGTGGAAATTGCCTCCCAAAATTGGAAGGAAAAGGGCCGGAAACTCTACTGTGGTGGAGGGTCAGGTCTTGATTTTTGCTTTCGCAGCCTGTCAATACGCAAAAATCAAGACCTGACCCCGTTCCACCAGAGTTGGGCGACCATGAGGAGCATGCCGAGGTCGCGGAGGATGACGATCCACATATCGTGGAGGCGCTCCTCGTGCGATTTGCCGGCGGCGCTGAGGTCGAAGCAGCCGCAGTCGATAGCGTTGTCGCGCGCGAGGTTGAAGGCGATCAACGCGATGAAGAGGACCAGCATTGCGGCGATGACGTTGCGCGCGGCGGCGCTCCAGACGCCGAGGATGAGCGCGAGGCCGGCGATGATCTCGACCCACGGCATCGTGAGCGCGCTGATGTTGATCATCCCCGCCGGCAGGACGCGGTAGTTGTAGATCATGTGGGCGAACGACGGCGGATCGGCGAGTTTCGGGATCGCCGCAGCGACGAAGATCGCTCCGAGTGCGATCTGCACGCGGACCGTCAGCCAGGGATGGGCGAGACGTTCTCCGATCGTCACTGCGCCGATCCCGTCTTCACCGCGCCGTTGCGCTTCTGCCAATCGGGGAACCCGTCCTTGTAAACGTAGACACTGTTGAACTGCACGCCCCACAATTTCTGCGCGAGCATGTGCGAGTCCTCGCAATCACCGCCGGAGCAGTAGATGACGATCGGCTGAAGCTGCTTGCGCGGATCGCCGCGCTCTTCGAAGAGCTTGTTGACCTTGTCGTCGATGTCGGACTCCCAGACGGAGAACGGTCGAGAGCCCGCGATGTGCCCCTGCTCGTGCACGGACGTGCGCCGCGCGTCGAGGAAGAGCGCGCCGCGCGCGTGAAGCCACGCCGCATCGTCGCCGGAAAGCTCGACGTAAGGTTTGTCGGGATGCGGCGGAAACTTCTTGAGCGGATCCTCGGCTACCGCGGCGGCCGGCTTCGCGATGGGCCTGGCAGCCGGAATTTGGGGCGGGGCTGCGGTGGGGCGGGCGGGGGCGCCCGCCCCCACACTAACTGTGCTCGTGGTTGTCGGGATGGTTGGCGGGGTTGGTGGCTGAGTTGCCGTCACCACGGAAGCCGGCGGTTTTTCGACCGCTTTTGCGGGAACGCGCAGCGCGTTCGGATAAAAACCCGGCAGCACCAGCTTCCTCTGTCGCGACGCGAATGCATTCGTGACGAGCGCGAGCACCACCGCCAGTCCAATGATCGCCGCCGATCGCAAAATCTCTCGTTTCATCATCGTTGAGACGCGCGACCGGCCGCGCCGTTACGCGGAAGATTACGACAAGAACGGTTACGCGACCCTCTTCAGCACCACCACCGAGTGTGATTGAACCTGCACGTCCTCCCCGGCGTTGTACTCGTGCCGGTCCCGGTAGTCAGGCACCGGCTCGTTGGTGTCGATCGCCTTCACCCAGCGATCGCCCCAGGCGCCGGTCGGCAGCTTGAACGTCAGCGTGTCGTTGTGCGCATTGAAAAGAATGTAGAAACTGGAGTCGCGGACCGGCTCGCCGCGGTCGTCCGGAGTCGTGATCCCGTCGCCGTTGAGAAAGACGCCGATGCCGCGCGCATGTCCCACCTGCCAGTCGCTGTCGGTCATGCCACCGCCGTCCGGTTTGAACCATCCGATGTCGCCCACGTCCTCGCCGCGCAGCGGACGCCCCACGAACCAGCGCCGTCTGCGGAACACCGGGTGACTCGTTCGGAACGCGATCAGCCGCGTGACAAATGCGAAGAGTCCGTCGTCGACATTCTCCCAGTCGTACCAGGAGATGTCGTTGTCCTGACAGTACGCATTGTTGTTCCCGTGCTGCGTGCGGCCGATCTCATCGCCGCCGACGAGCATCGGTACGCCTTGCGACAGAAAGAGCGTCGTCAGCAGATTGCGCTGCTGCCGCGAGCGCAGCGCGGTGATGTTCGGGTCATCCGTGGGACCTTCCGCACCGCAGTTCCACGCGCGGTTGTCGTTCGCGCCATCTTTGTTGTTCTCGCCGTTCGCCTCGTTGTGCTTCTCGTTGTACGAGACGAGATCGCGCAGCGTGAAGCCGTCGTGCGCCGTGATGAAGTTGATGCTCGCATACGGCTTGCGCCCGTTGAGCGCGTAGAGATCGGAGCTGCCGGTGATGCGGTTCGCGAAGTCGTCGAGGC
>JAENWF010000128.1 GCA_016650215.1 Thermoanaerobaculia bacterium | reverse complement strand
GGGGGATATGCAGGAGTTGTACGCGCCGCTGATCGAACGCGACCTCGAAGCGATCCCCGCCGCAATTCGCGCATTCCGACGCGAGCAGACTTCTGACGAGCTGTGGCATGCGGTCGCCCAGTTCGCGATTCTCGCGTTCGCACCTTCGCAACATGCGAAGCACGCGCTCCTCGCGGTACTCGCCGCGCACGATCTGCGAGAGGAGGCGGGCGAGCGCTGGGATGAACTGCTCACCGAATGCGCGCGCTACGCCGCGCAGAGCCGGCAGCCGTGGAGCGAGCCGCCGATTCTCGATGCGCCACCGATCGAGGCGCGTCAGCGCGGGGATCTCGACGAGCTGCGCGCCGCTGTTTCAGACCGCGACCGCCTGCGCGCCGAGCGTTGGCTGGCGTTTCGTCTCGAGTCGCCGAACGTCCTCCGCGACATGGCAACCGTTGCTACCGAAGACCTCTCCGACTTCGGACACAAGTTGATCATCACTTCCGCGGCCTCGCGTCTCAGCGAAATCCTCGGCGACAAGGGGAGGTACGCGGTTCTGCGGACGGCAGTGTGGGAAATCGTCGCGTATCGGGGTGACGAGACGATGGAACAGCGGTCGCTGCCCAAGCTCGTCGCGCGCTGCGTCGAAGAACATGGCTCGATCGAGAGCGCGCACGCCGTGTTTCTGTTCGATGCGCGCGAGACAATGCAGGTTGGAGCGGCGAGCGCCATCCCAACCGGCCGCGGCGCACACGCCTACGCGCTGGCTCGCGACTACGGCCAGTATCTCAAAGCTCAGGCGGTCGCCGGGCGGCTTCGCGTGCGACATCCCGACGCGGCGCTCGACGAATTCGTCGAAGCCTGCCGCTACAACCTCGAGCACGCTCCGTCATTCGAAGAGTGGAGCTTCGCGTGACCCGCAAAGCCCTTTTTGCTTTTTGCATTCTGCATTTTGCATTCTGCTTTTCCGTCGCTGCGGGGACCGCCGAAGAAGCAATTCTCGAAGCAACGACGACGAGACCGTTCGATAAAGCCCTCTGGTTCATCCTCATTGAAGACGAGCACGGCACAGTGCTGCACGAGCTGAACTCCGACCGGCTCGCGATTCCCGCCTCGGTACGCAAACTCTTTTCAGGCTCCGCGGCAGCCCAGTGTCTCGGCTACAACCGGCAGTTCACCACGGAGTTCTGGATCGATCACGGCGACATCGTGATGCGCGGGGATGGGGATCCGTCGTTCGGGTCGGATCGCTACGGGCACAGCGCGCCGTTCGCACCCGTTCTTTCGGAGCTGAAGCGGCGGCGGATCCGAAGCGTGCGCGACGTCGTCGCCGATGTCTCGCTTTTCGACCGCGTCACGATTCCCTATCAGTGGAAGGTCGGGAATCTCACGAGCGATTTCGCAACGCCGGTCGATGCAATCGCGTATCGCGAGAACGAGATCGACAATGCCGCAGTGCCGAGTCCTGCGATTTTCGCTGCGCAGGCGCTGCGCGACACCTTGCGCGAGGCGGGGATTGAAGTTACGGGAAGGATTCGCGTCGAATGGGAGCCTCGCGTCGGGGGCGAGAGAATTGCGGCCGTTCGTTCTCCTTTCCTGCAACACATGCTCTATGCCGTCTTTCGCAACAGCCACAACCTGTACGCGGAAATGCTGCTGAAGAGGATGTCGGCCGGGGACGAACCGGCCTCCTATTCGAAGTCGCTGGAGATCGAGAGGGATTTCCTGGTCAATGACGTCGGCATCGACGAGTCGGAGTTCCGCTTTGTTGATGGATCGGGACTCGCCTCCGACGACCTCGTCACTCCCGTCGCAATCGTGAAGATGCTGCGATGGATGGATGCGCCGCAACGCCGCGGAATCTACCGCGATCTCCTCGCGGCCGGTGGAGTGTCCGACGGTACGCTCCGTAACCGGTTCAAGGACCTGGGCGAACGGGTTCATGCAAAGACCGGAAGCGTCGCCGGCGTGAACGCGCTCGCCGGCATCGTGACCACGCGCGACGGCAAACCGCGCTATTTCGCAATCATCGTCAACCACCACACGGGTGCGGGCGCGATCGGGTTGATCGACGCGATCGTCACAGCGCTCGCGGATTAACGCGGCGTCGCTGCGAAATCGTCGTGAACGACTCTCGCGCTGACAATCACATGACTTACTTTTTGAACTCCTGCCCGAACAGGCCGAACGACGCGACGTCTCCTTCCGCATTGAGCCGGAACGTCACCAGTTCGTCGATGTCTTCTTCCGGAACGACCGCCGCGAACGTGTCGAAGTGATAGTGGGCGAGCGGAATCCGCAGCCGCTGCCACTGCACGACGAGCGCGCC
>JAENWF010000127.1 GCA_016650215.1 Thermoanaerobaculia bacterium | reverse complement strand
CGGCTCGCGAGCGGGTACATGCCTGATCCCTTCAGCGGAGCGCTCTCAGTCAGCGGGCCGGAAGATCCTTCATGGAAAGCCGGGGGCGGATCGACGTACGCGACTGCAGCCGATCTTCATCGCTTCGTGCGCGCGTTCTATGGAGGAAAGCTGCTCGAGTCGACCGAACCCGCAGCGGTGTTCGGTGAAACGAAAGTCCGCGGCAAACGCGCACTTCGCGTGAGCGGCTCGTTTCCCGGAACCAGCGCGCAGATGCTCCATCTCATCGAAGAGGACCGCACGATCATCGTTCTCTCCAACAACTACGCAGGCGTCCCGGGCGAGATCGTGAACGGGATCGACGCGTGGCTCGCCGGCGAGGCAGTTCCCGTCCCGTCAATCAAACTCATGGCGAATGCATCCGATCCCGACGGCCGGATTCTCGGCAAGTATGAGCTCGAAGGAATCCCGTTTCCCTTCCTCATCGAAGTTCGTCACGGAAGGATGATCGCGAACTGGAATCCGGTGCGTCAGAGTGCGCTGCTCCGCATCGGCACCGACACATGGTTCTCGCCGTTCGACTGGGCGACGCTGAAATTTCATTTCGACGACGCGGGACGGGTGACTTCAGCGGAGTGGATCGGGACCGGGAGGCCACCGTTGAAGATCACGCGCATTGAAGAGAAGAAGTAAGGGGCGACTCGCGAGGGGACGAAAGAGATTGAGGCAAGTCTCAATTCACAATTCTTACCTCGAACTTCTTCCCTCAATCTCGTTGATCCGTCACCGCATCGTTTCCCTGCGGGGGATCCTTCGCTGCGCTCAGGATGACATGCCCATTGAATACTGCTGCGATCAAAGGCAACAGAGGACGGAAGACCGCCGGCTTGAGAGCCGGCGCCACATCGCTCGCGAATGCTGCCACGAGCCATGCGTGACGTGGCGCCGGCTTCAGCCGGCGGCTTTTCGTCTCCTAGAGCTTCACCGGCAGGGACCGGATTCTCTTTCCGGTCAGCCGTGACAGCGCGTTGACGACCGCCGGCGCAAAGGGACATACCGCCGGTTCGCCCAGCCCGTGGGGACGGTCGTCGTCGCTGGCGACGATATGGGTTTCGATGCTCATCGGCGTCTCGTCGATCATCACGACCGGAAAATCGGTATAGAAGCCTTGCTGCACGCTGCCGTTGCGAACGGTGATCTCGCTTTTCATGTTCGAAAGCGACCAGATGACGCCGCTCTCCACCTGTTGCGCGACGCCGAGGGGATTCACCGCAACACCGCAGTCGAGCGCACAAACGACTCTTTCGACGCGGAACGGCATCGCTCCTGCCTTCTTGAGTGACACCTCGACGACGTACGCGATGTAAGTCTCGGTGTGGAACACATTGCACGCGATCCCACGCGCCCGGCCGGCAGCGACCGGGGTCGCCCATCCCGATTTTTCCGCGACGGTCTCGAGGACCTTGCGAAGACGCCGGCGATCGATGTGCTCGTCTGCGACATCGAAGATCGGCGAGACGCTCGGGTCGTCTGCTCCGAGAAGCGTAAGCCGCAGTTTCAATGGATCGCGTTTGGTTTCCTGCGCGATCTCATCGATGAAACACTCGCGCGCGAAGACCGAGGGCGGTGAGAAGACCGCACGCCAGGGGCCAATCGGCACCGGCGCATCGACGACCGCGTACGACATCTCGGCAGACGCGATGAAATATGGCATGTCGTACACGCCCCACGCCCAGCCGCGCACGGTCTCGGGATTCACTTTGTCGTCCTTCGTCGGAACGCTTCGCGCGTTGTGCGGGGTGCTCGCTTTTCGATGTTCCCATGCGACGAGTCTCTCCTCATCGTCGAAACCGGCAGCGAGCCGATGCACCGACGCAGCCTGAAAATATCCGTGTCGCATGTCGTCCTCGCGCGACCAGACAAGTTGTACGGGTGTCCCTTTGACCAGCTTCGCGATCTCGAGCGCTTCGCGGTCGAAATCGACGCCGAGGCGGCGCCCGAATCCGCCGCCGATCAGCATCACGTTGACTGTGATCGCCGATTCGGGAAGTCCCAGCACCTGCGTGGCCGCAGCATGCACTCCGTTCGGGGTCTGCGTGGGTGACCAGACCGTAGCCTTGCCCTCTCCCACGAACACGGTGCAATTCAGCGGCTCGAGCGCTGCGTGTGCGGCGAACGGATACGAATACGTCGCCTCGTACGTCTTCTTCACTTTCTCGAATGCCGCGCGCCCCTCGGCATCCTTACGGATCGTGAGCGCAGGCTTCTCGATCGCGCGCTCGAGCGCCTTCATGTGCTCGACGCTGTCGAATGATGCGTGCGGCGACACAGTCCAGTTGACTCGAAGGGCTTCGCGTCCGCGCATCGCCGCCCACGTGTTGTCTGCGACGACTGCCACCCCGTTGGGAATCTGAAGTACGTGACGAACTCCGCTGACCTTTTTCGCCGCGGTCGCATCGAACGATTCGACTTTCGATCCCCACTGGGGGGCGCGCGCAACGACGGCATACAGCATTCCCGGCACTCGAACGTCGATTCCGTACCGGGCGCGTCCCGTCACGATGTCGGGTCCGTCCGTCCGCTTGCGCGAGGTTCCTACGATCCGGTACGACTTGCGATCTTTGAGTTGCGGCTTCTCGGGTACAGGCTGCTTCGCCGCATCGGACGCCAGCTCCGCGTAGGTCGCGCGGCGTTTCGTTGGGCCATCGACGACCGCGCCGTTGCTCGTCTGCAGCGTTGACGCGGAAACACCCCATCGCTCCGCGGCCGCGGCGACGAGCATCGCGCGCGCCGCGGCTCCTGCGGGGCGCAGACGCATCCACTGACCCATGATGCTGCCGCTGCCACCGGTGCCGAGTCCTTTGAACGACGGACCGGGTGAAGCCTGCTCGATGTAAATCGACTCGACCGCGACGTCGAGCTCCTCGGCGAGAATCATCGGCAACGAGGTGCGCACACCCTGTCCCATCTCGCTCTTTCCGACCTTCATGACGATGCGGCCGTCGGGCTCAATGCGCAGCCATGCATTCGGCTCGAACGGTTTCGCCGTCTCCTCCGCGGCTTCGGCGAAATCAACTCCGAGAACGAGAGCTCCGCTGGTGGCTGCGCAGAGTTGAATGAACGTGCGGCGGTCGGTTCTCATCGTCCGCCTCCACTCTTCGCCGCGAGCAGCGCGGCTTTTCGAATGCGCGGATACGAGCCGCAGCGGCAGACGTGATCTGAGAGCGCAGCGTCGATCTCCGCGGAGGACGGGCTTGCCTTGCTGCGCAGCAATGACCTCAGCTCGAGGATCATCCCTGGCTGGCAATATCCGCACTGCGCGACATCCTCGGCGAGCCACGCCTTCTGAATCGGATGATCGCCCGCCGCGGAAAGCCCCTCGATCGTCGTGTACGACTTGTCGCCGGTATCCGAGAAATTCGTCTGACACGATCGGATCGCGCGACCATTCTCGAGGACCGTACACGAGCCGCATACGCCGGCCCCACATCCGTACTTGGTCCCGGTCATGCCGAGGAGATCGCGCAGGACCCAGAGTAGAGGCATGGCGTCATCGGCTTCGATGACGTGACGCTTGCCGTTAATCGTGACCGGACGTTGAGGCATCAGGACCTCCGAAGAAGCAAGCTATCTCACGATCGCGCTGGCAGCCGCAACAGATCATGAAACGGATGTGACAAGTTCTATCGCGTCACTACGATCAGAGAAGCTTCGCCACGATTCTACGGCCGATGGATCGGTCGTTCAGCTCGGTCTCCCACGCGAGGATCGCCGGCGCGGCGAACTCAGGCACGTATCGGAAAAGATACGGCGCGCTGCTCTGCCGCACGATCTCGAATCGTTGCGCGACCGCATTCCTCATGCGGCGGAACGAATGAATCTCATGAAGATGATCGTGCTGCCAGACAGCGAGCGGATCCGCGGCGGCGCGAAGACGTACGAGAAACTCGTCGTTCAATGACTCGATCTGGCGCAGACGTTGCGCGAACTCCCAAAGTACCGCCGGCTCGATGTCGGCGAAGGCAAAGTCTTCGATGATGAGGCTCCCGCCTGGATCGAGAACCGCCGCTGCGCGGTCGATCGCCGCATCCAACACCTGGATGTGATGGAGCGAACGGGTAAAGACAACCGCATCGAATGCAGCATCTGACTCGAACCCGGGCCAGATTCCTACCGACGCGTTCACGCCGACCTTGCGCGCGGACGCAACGATGTCTGGATCAGCGTCGATTCCGGTGACACGGTGGCCTCGCCGCATCAGCTCCAGCGCCACGGCTCCGCTGCCGCATCCGATTTCCAGCACGTCTGCGTGTTCGGGCAGCGACTCGAGAATGAACGCAGCGGTCTGGCCTGTGGCGAGGTCACTCACTTCGGCTCGAACGACTTCACGAGGCGCGCGAGTACGTACTCGGTCCAGGCCTTCTGAAAATAGTCTCGGACCCTCAGCCACTCCGGACCTTCACCGAATCCGTCGTGTACGAGAAGCACGCGCGTCGTCTTCTCGTCGATCGCATAGAGTCGGATCATTACGTGCGTGCGGTGCTTGCGCTGTTCGGGGAACGACGGCGGCGCGTTCCATGTGAACGCGAGTGCGGAGGGAGGTTGCACGAGCAACACACGCATACCGTCGGTTCCTCGCTGCCCTGCCGGACTCTCGGGCGCGAAGAAAATCTCGTACGCACCGTCGGGCACGAGCTCGACGTGAGACGCCGGCGCGAAGAAGGTCTTGATCCCCTCCTCAGTCGTCCACGCTTTCCACACCGCCTCGCGCGGCGCGTTCACGATGACTTCCGCCCGAATCTCCGGCTCGTCCGCTACTGCAGCGATCGAGACCAGCAGCGCTGCGACCACAAGCATGATTCTGTTCATCACATCTCTCCTCGAGCCGCCGCATCAGCACCGGCTGCAAATCGTTCGACAAATACGTAGGGCCAGCCGTTGAGATAGCCGTCGCGTGTGGCAACCGCCGCTTTGCCCAGCGCTTCCCACTTGCGATGCTCGAGCTCGACCAGCGTTTCCTTGGAGGCGGCGGTGAAAGTCACTTCGACCTCCGTCGCCGGCCCGCCGCCCGGGTGCCACGTCATCACGACGCGGTGCGGACGGTCGGCGATGAGAACCTCGCCCCAGAGATGTGTTTCGCCGCTGCGCGAGATCTCGTAAACACGTCCGCCCGCAACCGCCTCGACAACGCACGTCTCCGCCGACGTCGTGCTGATCGAGTGATCGATGAGGGGCCACCATCTCCCCATGCGCGTCGTGAAGAGATCGAACGCATCCGCCGGCTCCAGCGGAACGATGACGGAGAACCTGATCGGCGCGAGGCTCATCGCTTCCGCCGTTTCCTCTTCTTTTCCGCTTCTGCGGCGTTGGCGAAATCGGCGAGCACATCGCCCCAGAAATCCTCGAGGTAGGAACGGAGTGCCGCGAGTCCCTTGGGATCGGCTCGATAGAAGCGCCGCGTTCCATCGCGCGTCTCATTGACCAGATGCGCCTCGCGCAGAACAGCCAGATGCTGCGACACGGCGGGCCTGCTGACCGGCATCTTGTCCGCGAGCTCCGAAACCGTCATCGGCCGCGGCCGAAGCAGCTCGAGGATCGCCCGCCGCGTCGGATCAGCCAGCGCTGTCAGCGTCTCTCCGTAAGCCTTCACTAACGGTTAGCTTAAGCTTACGGAGTTACGCGCGCAAGTTACGGGTTGGTTACTTTGGTTGGGATAGTGCTGAGTGCTGAGTTCTGAGTGAACCCTCGCCTGAGGATCATGTCATCCCGAGCGGAGCGAGGGATCCCCCGCGTCCGGGCGATGATCG
>JAENWF010000126.1 GCA_016650215.1 Thermoanaerobaculia bacterium | reverse complement strand
TGACGTGGCGCCGGCTTCAGCCGGCGGCCTTCCGTCCCCTCAGAGCCCGGGCAATGCCATTGCGTCAGATCCACCGCTCGATGCAGCCGTCGACGAAGAAGAGGCCTGCCTTCGCCGGAGCGTTCGTGAGCCGGGTCCAGAATCGCGCGTAATGCTCGACCTGCGGCTTGTAATACTCGACGAGCGACTCGAGCCGGTTTGCGGTCGAATCGGATTTGTAATCGACGATGTACCACTGCCCGCCTTCGCGAAAGACGAGATCGATCGTGCCGTGAAGCAACGTCGTCCCTTCTTCCCACGGAATCGTCAACGCGAAGGGAATCTCGACGTAGCGCTCGTCGGCGGCTTTCACACGCGTCCAGAGCGGCGAGCTCTCGACCGCCTCGACGACACGCATGACTTCTTCGAGATCGACCGGGTCGCGCTCTTCATCCTTCAACAGGTTGTCCGCGTAGAGGCGGATGTCGAGCGCCTCATTCCGCAGCATCGCCTCGAACAGACGATGGAGCACGCGGCCCCACGAGGTCCCTTTGCCAAGACCCTCTTCCGCTTTGACGAGTGCCTCATGATTCGCGTGCGCGATTTTCGTGACCGGAAGAACGGAATACGAAGATGAACGCGAGATCTCGAACATTCGGGCGATCTGCTGCTCTGTGGTTGCGGGCGCCTCGCTCGCCGCGACGCGTCCTGCAGCGTCTCTCGTCGCGCCGCGCGGTTCAAGCTTGCGCGAGATCCGGCGCGCAAGATCGTTCCATGCCCCTTCGATCCCCTTCCTCGTCGTCCGATAGCCGACGACCAGCATGTTGCGCGCGCGCGTCGCCGCGACATAAAGCAGCCGCCGCCTCTCGGCTTCCTTGAACAACTTCTCAGTCGCCACCCGCGCGTCCCAGTTCTGCGGAAGGCCAATCTCTTTTTTCCACGCGCGAACGACGAAGTGGCCGCGCGACTCGTCGGAGGTCCGATCGACGACGACATCGACGGGAAAGTCGTACGCGTCGGCGGGATCGATGAGGAATACGACCGGCGCCTCGAGTCCCTTGACCTGGTGCAGATTCATCAGACGCACCGCATCGCGCGGTGAAGGATCGGCGTCGAGCTCTTCGGTCTCCGGCGGCCTGTCGAGCAGCGTCTCGATCTGCTCAACGATCGACGCGAACGATTCACCTCGGCCCGATTCTTCGCGCGCGATCGAGAGCGCAAGCATCAGGCTTCCGGCTCGAGTCCCCGGACGGTCACCCGACGCTGCCAGCGGAAGCAGTCCCGTCCGATCGAAAATCCGGGCGATCGTTGCGGCCGGTGGAAGCTTCTCCGACTCCCTCACTGCATCGCGAACGACTGCGAGTCCACGCTCGATCCGCTCGTCGGTCGCCGCCGGAACTTCACCGAACAGACGGAATCGCCCGCCCGCTTTCACGTAGCGGTACAGCGCGTCGTCGTCCGCGCCGCAGAGAGGGCCGCGCAGAAACGCGACGAGCGAGACCATATCGTCGGGTTCAGCGACTGCTTTCAGCAGCGGCAGCGCATGCGACAGCTCCCTGGCGGATTCGAACGCGCGGCTGCCGGTGACTTCATACGGAACCCCTGCCCGCTCGAGCGCCTGCGCGTAAAAGAACAGGCGCGTCCTCGCCCAGCCCACGAGGAGAAAATCGCCCCATGTGTGGGTTCCCGCCGCGACAGCATCGGCGATCCACTTCGCGACATAGGCCGCTTCGGCCTCGGCGACCGGCTCGTTGTAGTCGTCGGGACTCTCGAACACGACGACATCAGGCTCGATCTGCCGATCGTCCGCCGTCCCCGGCACGAGATCGATATGGCTCGCCTGCCGTCCGGCTGCAACGTCCGCCTGTGTGAAGAGCTCGGAGAAGGTGTCATTCACAAACGTACAGATCAGCGGCGCGGAGCGGAAGTTCGTAGACAGCTCAACGACCTTGTCCATTCGCTGCTTCACATCGAGATACGTCGTGATGTCAGCGCGGCGAAAGCGATAGATCGACTGCTTCGGATCTCCGACGATGAAGAGCGAGCCGGGGCGTGGGCGCAGTTTCCGCCAGTTCGTCTCCTCGACGTCCGTCCCCGTCAGATAGAACATCACCTCCGCCTGCAGTGGATCGGTGTCCTGAAACTCGTCGACGAGCAGGTGCGTGAATCTGCGCTGAAAGTAGCGGCGCACCTGCGGATGCACGCGCAACATGTCGCGCGCGCAGATCAGAAGATCCTGAAACGTCAGCGTCCCATCGCGCCGCCGCTCGGCTGCGAACGCCGTCACGGCGGGCCGCAACAGCTCCATTGCGATGCCGTGCACGTATTCCTTCCACCGCACGAGCTCTGGTCTGAGCGTCTGCTTCACATGGTTCGTGTATGCCTCACAACGTTGCTTCGCGCGCTTCCCGTCGGGCCAGCGCTTCTGCGTCGCTGAGAGCGACGCGTGATTGGCCTCCGCCAGATACGCAAGCTGAGCGTCGAGGTCTTCCTCGAGGTCGCTGCTCTTCTGCAGATCGCGAAGATGGATGAGGAGCTTCTGGAACCTGCACTCGACGTCGGGCGGGTCGGGCATTTCCGTGGAAGCCTCATTGACGATCCGCGCGATCGAAGCGCAAAGCGCAGCGAGATCGGGACGCGCCACGCGCTGCGAGACGATCGTCAGATCAGAATGGTCTGCAAGGCGCTCGAAAGTTTCGCGCAACGTTCTGCGGTCGAGTCCGATCGAGCGGGCCTCGCCGATCAATGAATTCCCTTCAGCGACTTGAACTTCGAACCAGCGCGTCCAGAAGCTGGACGCAAGAAGCCGCGCCGCCGCTTCGTCCAGCTCCTTGAATTCAGGGTCGAGTCCCGCTTCCACCGGCCGCTCCCGCAGGAGACGCGCGCAGAACGCGTGCGTCGTCCCGATGAACCCGCGAGAGATCTCCGCGACTGCGGCTTGCTCCCCCGCTTCTTCGAGCGCCTGCTGAAATCGCTCTCGAAGCTGCGCGGCTGCCTTCAGCGTGAAGGTGATCGCGGCGATCGTCGAGGGTTCCGCGCGTTTCGTCTTGACGAGATTCACCATCCGGTCGATGAGGCTCGTCGTTTTGCCGGTGCCGGCGGCCGCCTCGACGAGCATCGTCACGTCGAGATCACTCCGGATCGCATCGCGCTGTTTCTGATCGGCGAGCCGCGTCAATCGATCCTCTGCAGTGTGTTCCACGCGATGACCGCCGGGTCGCTGTCATTCGCGTTCAACTTGATTCTGGTTCGCTCCGCTGCGTTCTCGTAGCCGCCGCAGATCGATTGGAAGTCACACCAGCGGCAGTCGTTCGTGTGCGGAAACCACCCGCTGGCGACCACGTCGGACAGTAGATTCAGTGCGCGCTGCAGATCGGTATCGGTGCATTGTCGTTCGATGCGGATTCCGCGGCCGCGCGGCGTCGGGAAGAGATAGCCCGACTTCGTGACCTTGCCGCCGAGGGTTGCTTCGACCGCGCGGGCGTAAAGCGCGTGCTGAATCTTCGTTCCGCATTTGAGGCGCCAGTTGCCCTCGAAATCCTTCGGGAGTCCGGTCTTGTAGTCCCACACGTGCCACTCGTCGCGCGCTTCGTCGCGATCGATGCGGTCGATGAAACCGCGAAGACGGATCGCGCGTTCGTTCCCGAGTGGAAGCTCGAAGTCGTCGAAGGCAAACTCGAAGTGCTGCGGGATCGCGTCGCCCCCGGCAAGCTCCTCGGTGCGGAGAAAGACCTCGCAGGAGCGGATCAGATCGCGCGCGCGGCGATCGAACGCCGAGTCGCTCGGAGGAGGAATCTCGCGACGCCAGCGCTCGAGCGCTTCGCGCGCGATCGCATCCATCCGCGGGAGGAACGCCAGCGACGGGCGGGCGCCCGTTGTCGTCAGCTCCTTCATCGCCAGCTCGAAGGTCTCGTGCACAAGCGTGCCGAAATCGCGCGCGTCGAGCCATGTGTCGGGATCGAACACCAGCTCTTCGATCGGCGTCACGCGGAGCACGCGCTCGAGGAAGTGGCGATACGGGCAGCTCGCGAGCTTCTCGAGCTGGGAGGCCGAGTACGTGCGTCCATTGAGGCGCGGGTCGAGTTCCTCGGCCGAGGCGTTGATTTTCCCATCCCACTTCGTGATCTCGCTCGAGTCGCGTGCAACTTCCGCTTCGGCCCCGGCGACGAGCATCGGATATTCGCCGACGACGCTCGCGTCGCCTGCGAGTGCGCGGCGCAGCGCGTTTTCCGAAACGGTGAGCGCGCGCGGGTCGACGAGGCGATCTTCGCGCGCAGCCGCGATCAGCTCGTCGTACGTGGCGCCTGCATTCCGCGTGGCCGAGCGAAACGCGTCGAGCAGTGCCGCGGAAGGAAACTGCTCACGCCGGTCGCGAATCCTCAGCGTGGGCCACGACAGCGTCGCACGAGCCGATGATCCGGCGGCTCGAGCGAGCAGACTCGTGAACTGCTGCGATGTCCGGCGAACGCGGTCGCCTGAGAGCGGGATTCCCATCGACTCGCGCTCCGTGTCGAGAAGAATCGGATCCTGCAATCCTCTGCCGGGGTGCTTTTCTTCGTCGAGGCCGGCTACAAAGAGATTCGCGCGGCCGCTCCAGGCACCAGACCTGATCGGTGCGACGTGAAGGTGTCCGGGCCGCGGATTCGATGCCGCGACATGAAGATTACGCACCGCCTCGGCGAGCCGCGCAGCCCACTGGGCAGGCGGGGCTCCCGGCGTCTCGACCGCCGCAAGCTCAGTGAACATGCGGCGCAAGCCCTCGCGCGCCATGACGTCCACGTCGTTTTTCACTTTCGCGAAACGTGCGACGAACGCCGCGGCGGCTTTCGTGGCCGGCACGTCGCGGGTGATCTCGAGCAGCCCCTCGATCAATTCGCGCGCAGCCGTCGCATCTGCAATCGCGTTTTCGTGGATCGCGCGCCGCGTCTCGTCCGCTTCCCTCGCGAGCGTCTCGCGCCGGTCTGCGATCAACGCGTCGATCCGCGGAAGATAGCGATCGCGTCCCCACCCGATCGCTGCAGCGCGCATCACTCGCGCGATTCGAGAACCAGAGCCCATCCGCTGAATCTCGCTCGCCTGCCACCCCTCACCGATCCAGCGGAGGAACGCGAGAACCGCCTGCCCCGGGCGCGTGAAATGCGCCGCGATTCCCTCGGCGAACGTGCAGGGCACGCCGTACTCCGCGCTGAGCTCGAAGGCGAGCGGCAGGTACGAGGCGCGCGAGGTGTAGACGATCTCCGCTGCATCGAACGGAGTGCCCGAGTCGAGGATCGTGCGAAACGCGCCGCGGATCTCGTTCTCCTCGCCGATCGCTCGCCGGATCTCGGTGGTGACATCGGGCTGATCCGCCTCGCCACCCAACGTCTCCCATTCAACCGCGAGCATTTGAAGAAACCGCTCCTCCGCGGTCGTCAGCTCGAGATCTGCAACGACGAACCAGAGACGATCTCCGCCCTTCGGCACGCTCGCGGCCATCTCCGTCGCGCGGCGCAACACTCCGAATCGATCGACGTACCGCCCGCGCACGAGATCTTCCTCGTACGCTTCGAGAATCCGCGTGAGATCGCGTGCTTTACGCGGATCCTCGAACGCGACACTCGCGAGCGAAGAGGCCTCGATGCCCGAATGACGGAGATCGTCGATCGACTTCTGAATCGCGCGATGAAGCCCGGGACGCTCTGCAAGCTCCGCAAAGTACGACGAGCTGTCGAGCACCCGATCGCAGGCCCGCTCGATCAACGCGAGCGCCTGGGCGCGCGATAGAACCCTCGTTCCCTCATGCGCGAGCGCAAATCCCGCAACCCCATCCGCCAGCGTCCGCAACGTCTCGATTCGCAGATTCACCCACGAGGTGCCCGCATGCGCGACCGCGTCCGCAATCTGATGCCCGATCGCCAGCGAAGGAACGACGAGAATCTTCTCCCGAAGAAGATGCGCGCGACAGACTTTTGAAAGCCGGGAAAGAAGCATGGACATGCGAAAAGCGATCTTAGCTGACAGGATCAGTCCTGAGTCCTGAGTCCTGAGTCCTGAGTCGAGGCCTGAGTCCTGATTCCTGAGTCATTCCGAGCGTCAGCGAGGAATCCGGGCGGTGGAACGAACGACAGGAATCAGGAGGGCGCGCCATGACGGGCGCGCTCCGTCCCGATTCTCGACAGCGGCTTGTGGAATGACTACTTCTTCTTGAAGCCCGCGGGGATCGCTACGTCATCGGCGCTCGCGTTTCCATCCGCTTTCAGCACTTCGCTCTTCGACGAGAAGAGCACGCTGCGATTCGGGTCGCTCGACTTCTTCTGCGCGGCTCCATCGTCGGATTTCTCTTCCGACGACTGACGCTTGCGCATCTTGCCCATCAGTCCGCCGATCATCCTGCTCGCAGCCGTCTGCTCATCCTCGGAGGCTTGCTCCTCTTCCGACTTGCGGGGCTGATTTTTGCCCGTCACGGTCTCGAACGTGACCTCCGTGCGGATCGGCGTCCCCGTCAGCGTGACCTTCTTTTCGTTGAACGCTTTCATCCCCTTCGCGAACGCCGGCGTCGCAGCCATCAGCGCAACCGTCTGCTGCATGTCTCCAGTAGAAAGAAGACCGCCATACAGCTTCGCGTAGTACCGGCGGTCGAAGTCGGCGATCTCCTTGTACGAGACGAGCTGGGGTCCCATCCACATGTCGGACGTGATCACCGCTCCACCCGAGTCGGCTAACTTCTTCCCCTTCTCGCGAACGGTGACAGTCATGATCATTCGCTTCGTGTTCCAGCCGTTGATGACCTGCTTCTCGCTTGTCTCCTTGACGTCGAAGTCGACCTCGTACTCCGGCCCTTCCTTCTTGTCCTTCGGTGAGTCCTCGGACGGCCGCTCTTTCGAGCGCTTCATCCCCTCCTCGAACTGCTTGCGGACTTCGTCGAAGGTCTGCACCGTGTACGTCTTGCGCGCGTAATCGATGCGATAGATCTTCTCTTCGTTCAAATCGACGAGCTCGCCGCTGTTGGCGGTGACGCGATTGCGCCGGTTGCCTTTCACCGTCGTCTCGTTCGTGACGCCTTCACGTGCCGCCTTACCGCCGAAGACATTGACCATCGCGCCAACGACGCCGGTCATCTTGAACTCAGTCTTCTCTTCAACCTGCGCGTCCGCGCGAACCTCGCCCGCGGCCGCAGACAGCATGGATACAGCGATGATCACGGTTGCAATTCTGGGAAACCTGGTCATGGGTCCTCCGGCTGGATGTGGGATGTGAGGCGATGATAATAACTCAGCTAGCAGGTCTCAGCTCTCAGGAGTCGCAACAGTCCTCAGTCCCCCGTCCTCAGTCCTCAGTCCTCACTTCAGCCATCTCCACAAGTGCGCGTAGCTGAGCGCGATTCGGTAGGCGGTCTGTTCGTTCGTGCTCGAGCCGCCGTGGCCGCCTTCGATATTCTCGAAGTACCAGACGCGGTGGCCCTGCTGCTGCAGTTTCGCGACGGTGCGGCGCGCATGGCCGGGGTGGACTCGGTCGTCGCGCGTTGATGC
>JAENWF010000125.1 GCA_016650215.1 Thermoanaerobaculia bacterium | reverse complement strand
GGGGACGAAAGACCGCCGGCTGAAGCCGGCGCCACGTCGCGTACGAATGCTGCCATGAGCCATGCTGGATGTGGCGCCGGCTCTCAAGCCGGCGGTCTTCCGTCCCCTCCAGGTTCATCAACTCTTCCATGGCGCGCGCCGCCATTCCCGAGCTCAGGATGACAGCAGGAACGGGCGCGCCTCGCGATGCACCATTCACCATTCAACATTCAACATTGAACATTCCCCGTCTCCCCTTTTTGCATTTTTCATTCGCCTTCCGCCCCCGCCCCCTCCCACCCCCCGCCCGCTCCCCTCTGCTACGATTCGCGCCCATGACATCAGCGGGTACCGAAGCGAACATTCAGAGCAGGCTTTTCATCAACGGCGAGTTCGTCGACGCGCGGAGCGGGGAGACGTTCGTGACGATCAATCCGGCGACGGAGGAGAAGATCGCCGACGTTGCCTCGGCCGGCGCTGCGGATGTCGACGCGGCGGTTCGAGCGGCGCGCGCGCAGATGGAGCCGGGCTCCGAGTGGCAGAAGATGAAGCCGCGGGACCGCGCGAAGGTGATGTGGCGTCTCGCGGACATGCTGATGGCTGGCGCGGCGGACATCGGCCGCATCGAGACGCTCGACAACGGCAAACCGATCTTCGAGTCGCAGTTCGTCGACACGCCGTCGGCGGCCGAATGCCTGTATTACTTCGCCGGCTGGTCAGGAAAAGTCGGCGGGGAGACGCTGCCGGTCGCCGAGAACGCGTTCACGTACACGCTGCGCGAGCCCGTCGGAGTGGTGGGGGCGATCACGCCTTGGAACTTCCCGCTGATGCTTGCGGTGTGGAAAATCGCGCCGGCGCTGGCGTGCGGCAACACGGTCGTCATCAAGCCTGCTTCGAACACATCCCTCTCGCTTCTCAAGTTCGCGGAGTATGCGAAAGAGGCGGGGCTGCCGGCGGGCGTGCTCAACGTCGTACCGGGGAAAGGGAGCGTGGTCGGCAACGCGCTCGTCGATCATCCCGGCGTCGACGCGATCGCATTCACCGGATCGTCTGAAGTCGGCCGCGGACTGATGGCACGCGCGGCGAAAACGCTCAAGAAAGTCTCGCTCGAGCTCGGAGGCAAGTCTCCGAACATCGTCCTCGCCGATGCCGATCTCGAAGCCGCCTCGCGCGGCGCGCTCAACGCGATCTTTTACGGCAAGGGCGAGGTCTGCGCTGCCGGCTCGCGGCTGCTCGTCGAAGAATCGGTTCACGACGAGCTGATGGCGAAAGTCATCGACCGTGCCTCGAAGATGGTCGCGGCCGATCCGCTTCATCCGAAGACGCGGCTTGGCGCGATCGTATCGAAGGAGCAGATGGAGAACGTTCTCCGCTATGTCGAAGTGGGCAAGGCGGAAGGGGCGAAGCTGGTGGCCGGTGGAGAGCGCACCGACATCGGCACAGGGAAGGGCTACTTCGTGAAGCCGACGATCTTCGACGATGTGACTCCTGACATGAAGATCGCGCGCGAAGAGATTTTTGGACCGGTGCTCGCGACGATCCGCTTCAAGGACGTCGACGACGCGATCGCGAAAGGCAACGCGACGGTTTACGGTCTCGCGGCCGCCGTCTGGACGCGCGACGTCTCGAAAGCGCACCGTGTCGCCCGAGCGCTGAAGGCCGGAACCGTCTGGGTGAACACATACAACCTCTATGACCCGGCGCTCCCGTTCGGCGGATTCAAGGAATCAGGATTCGGCCGCGATCAGGGCCGCGACGCGCTCGACAAGTACACGCAGACGAAGTCGGTGTGGGTGAACTTGTAGGGTCGAGAGGTCGGTACCCCCCCAACCTCTGGCAGCACCCATGCACGGCGCTGCTGTAGAATTCGCCACCCCTGATCGGGAGAGGAAACACAACATGCAGAAAAGACTGATCGTCCTTGCTATCGCCGTTCTGTCGCTCGTCGCCATCGGTTGTCCGCCGAAGGGTGAGGGAGGGGCGGCGACCGCCACTGATGGCAAGATTCTGGTAGGCGAGTACGGTTCGTTCTCGGGCACCGAGGCGACGTTCGGCAAGTCGACGCACGAAGGCATCACGATGGCGATCGACGAAATCAACGCCGGCGGCGGCGTGAACGGACGGAAGATCAAGGTCTTCACCGAGGACACGCAGTCGAAAGCGGAGGAAGCGGCCAACACGGTCACCAAGCTGATCTCGCAGAACAACGTCGTCGCCGTTCTCGGCGAAGTCGCATCATCGTCATCGATGGCGGCGGCCCCCGTTTGCCAGTCGAACAAAGTCCCGATGATCTCCCCCTCGTCGACAAATCCGTCAGTCACCGAGAAGGGCGACTACATCTTCCGGATGTGCTTCATCGATCCGTATCAGGGCGAAGCAATGGCGAACTACGTGACGCGCACGCTCGGGGTGAAGACCGCGGCGATCCTCACCGACGTCCGCAGCGACTATTCGACGGGTCTCGCGAAGTTCTTCAAGGCGACGTTCGTGAAGAACGGCGGCCGCATCGTCGGCGAGCAGAGCTACGCAAAGGGAGACAGCGACTTCCGGGCACAGCTCACCTCGATCAAGCCGTCGAAGCCGCAGATCATCTTCGTTCCCGGCTACTACAACGACATCGGGCAGATCGCGATTCAGGCAAAAGACCTCGGTATCAATGCACCGCTCGTCGGCGGCGACGGATGGGAGTCGCCGAAGCTGATCGAGATCGGCGGAAAGGCGCTAGAGGGCTCGTTCTTCACAACGCACTATCACCAGGACGATCCCTCGGATGCGGTCCGCAATTTCGTGCAGAAGTACGAGCAGCGCTTCAAATACAAGCCGGATGCGCTCGCGGCGCTGGGGTATGACGCCGCGCGCCTGCTCGCTGACGCGATGACGCGCGCCGGGACGACGGACGGTCCGGCGGTGCGCGACGCGCTCGCTCAGACCAAGAACTTCGCCGGGGTCACCGGGGTGATCACGTTCGGCCCCGATCGCAATCCGATCGGCAAGAAGCTCGTCGTGCTCGAGGTCCGCAACGGAAAGCTCGCGCTGAAAGCGTCGGTCGATCCAGTGGCTCAGGCCGCCGCTTCGGCGCCTCCTGCCGCAACCGCCACGTCTGGCGCAACTGCAACAGCGACGACGGCCGCGACCGGCTCGTAATCGGATTTTGTCTTTACAACTGAACGGTCCGGCCTGTAGGTTTCGCCGGATCGTTTTCTTGTAGCTGCTCGCGAACGATGCAGACGCTCTTACAGAACCTGCTGAACGGGATCGCTGCCGGCTCGATCTACGCGCTGATCGCCCTCGGCTACACGATGGTGTACGGCATCCTGAAGCTGATCAATTTCGCGCACGGCGACATCTTCATGATCGGCTCATTCGTCGGGTACTACGCCGGCAACTGGGCTTCCGGAAAGCTGGGAACGACGGGAGTCGCAGCGACGGTGAGCGCCGCCGGGATCATGATCCTCTCGATGATCGTCTGCGGCACCCTCGGCTATCTCAATGAACGCATCGCGTACCGGCCGCTGCGGAACGCGCCCCGCATCGCGTCGCTCATCACCGCGATCGGTGTGTCGTTCTTTCTCGAGTACGGCGGCCAGATGGTCTTCGGCCCTGACCCGAAATTCTTTCCGACGCTCGTCCCGAAGAACGTGATCAACCTCGGCGGCGTCGTGACGACGAACTATCAGCTCATCGTTCTCGCGGTCGCCCTCGTCTTCATGGGGCTGCTGCAGTACATCGTCTACGGCACCAAGTTCGGCCGTGCCATGCGCGCCGTGTCGTTCAACTTCGAGACCGCGTCGCTGATGGGGATCCCGACCGATCGCGTGATCTCGACGACCTTCATCATCGGCTCGATGCTCGCCGGCGTCGCAGGCATTCTCTACGGACTCTCGTATCCGCGCATCGATCCGCTGATGGGCATCCTCCCCGGTCTCAAAGCCTTCGTCGCGGCAGTCCTCGGTGGCATCGTCAACGTCCCGGGAGCGGTGGTCGGCGGCCTCGTCATCGGCATCATCGAGGCTTTCGTCGGCGGCAGTCAATACTCGAATTACCGCGATGCGATCGCGTTCGTGATTCTCATCGTCATCCTCCTCGTCCGCCCCTCAGGATTGTTCGGCAAGTACGAGGCAGAGAAGGTTTGAAGACAATGCAGAATGCAAAATGCAAAATGCAAAAAGAGGACGTGCACGCGGCGCCTCCTCTTTCTGCATTTTGCATTCTGCATTCTTCATTCTGCATTTCGTCCTCTCTTCCGCGTTGCGGAGAGGTAGCCGATGCGTAGAGCGTGGTACCTCCGCGACCTCATCTACCTCGCGCTATTCGTCGGAATCCTGCTCGGCGTGACGTACGGGATCGCGTGGGGCGAGCATTACTACCCGGTGATCCGCTACTACCACCGGATCCTCGTGCTGATGGGGATCAACATCGGGATGGCGGTGTCGCTGAACATCATCAACGGGCACGCGGGGCAGTTCTCGCTCGGACACGCCGGCTTCATGGCGGTCGGCGCCTACTTTGCTGCGTTTCTCTCGGTCTACTACCTCGGTCCCTACGTCGATCGCTTTCCAGAAGGGACGACGCACTGGGTGCTGCAGAACGCGATGCTCGTCGTCTCTCTTCTCGCGGGGGGAGCAGCAGCGGCCCTCGCCGGCTACATCGTCGGACTTCCGTCGCTGAGGCTGCGTGGCGACTATCTCGCGATCGTCACGCTCGGCTTCGGGGAGATCATCCGCGTAATCCTCACCAACGTGGACAAGGTCGGTGCGGCCCGCGGCTTCTCCGGCATCCCGGTCTGGGCGAATTTCTTCTGGGTCTT
>JAENWF010000124.1 GCA_016650215.1 Thermoanaerobaculia bacterium | reverse complement strand
GTCATCACTTTTTCCGTTTCTGCATGTGTGCGATGACTGAGCGGCTGACGCCGCCGCGGGCGAGTGCGATGAGGCCGTCTGGGGTGGTGTCGAATTCGGCGGTGTCGGCGGCGTCGATGGCGAGAATGAGGTTCTCGTCGGTGAGCCCCGCTTTGGCCATTTCGATGAGGCGTGTGTTGTCGAGCGAGTTCTTGCCCTTGGCGGCAGCGGTCGACGTCGTCGACGTCTTCTTGCCGCCACCCGCGGTCCACGCTTCGAACGCGGTCAGGCTCGCGGTCGCGCGAGAGAGCGGCGCGGCGGATGTGCCGGTCGAGAGAATGCTCGTGTACGACTGCGCGAAGAGTTTCTCGCCAGGATTGCTGATCGCCGCGGTCTCGTAGTGCTTGACCGCTGCTGTCAGCAACTCGAGTGCGCGTCCGCGATCCTCACTCGCGTATGCGAGACCTTCCTTCGCGACTCCGAGCGCGTATTGCCGGAAAGCTTCCTGGCGCGCGTCGCTCTTCGGCGCGATTGCTTCGACACCGGCCAGATAGCGGTCCCACGCGTTCATTTCGGCGAGCGGGACCAGCGATTCGAAACTCGCGCGCGGCAGGAGCACCGACACGCGATCGGTTGTCGGCACGATGCGCGACGCGACGGCGGTCGCGGCGCGCTGCATCAGCGTCTCCTCGACCTTTGCAGGGCTCGGCGCACTCCTCCCCTCCTCGAACTTCTCCTTCAGCGTCTCGTTGAGGCTGCCGGAGTCGATGATCTTCCCTTTCTTATCCTCGATGTCGAACGTGCCGCTCAGCGCTGCATCGAGGACTTTCACGTTCTTGGTGACGTTCACGTTCCCGTAGACGTCTTCGGTCTTGTACTTTTTCTTCTTGTCGTCCCAGACCTGCTTCTCGCCGATCTTCTTGTATTCCGATTCTGTCTTCGTCTCCCACGTCTCGTGGGCATCGAGGCGGTCGAGTGCGACGACGATCGTCATCTCCGGCTTGTCACCAGCCGCGAGGCTTCCCCGGCCGTTCAGGATCATCTCCTCGATGAGCCGCTTGAGCGCCTTCGCATCCTCGCTCTCCTTCGATCGGTCCGACCCGGCCTCGACGACGATGCGCCGCGCCGCGAGATTGAGCGCCGGCGGTTTTGTCCGGTTCATCAGCGCCGCCTTTTTGCTGAAGCCGAAGCCTTCGCGCGCTTCGGCGGCCGTCACGACGAGCAGACCGCTGGCCAGCAGAACGAGGAGTTTTTTCGTGTGCATGGAGCGGAATTCTAACGCAGCTCAGACCCGCTCGGCGCGAATGCGGATCGCGCGAAGCCACATCCGCCTGATGAACCCGCTCCCCATACGGATCACGAACCAGTAGGCGCCGAACCGATACATTCCTCTCCGAGTCTCGGAAAAGACGCGGGTCTCCGTCGACAACATTGAGCCGCTCGCATCCGGCTCGACGTGAAAGTTCATCGCGGCAAGGACTCCGTTCGCGACATTTATGCCGATCACGACCTCCCGCGGAGGGTCATTTGCGAGATAGCGAAATCCGGTGCGCGTCGCCACATCGAGGATCGGAGTGTCCTTCGGCGGATTCAGGATGCTCTCCTTCCCGCGGCGAAAGCCGCAACGAATCGCGACCATCGTGCGGAAGAAGAGAATGTCCTCCGCCCTGATCGCACGAATCGCAGCGAAGACAGCTTCCGGCGCCGCTGCAACGTGCGTCGCATGCCGCTCGCGGAATTGCCATCGCGGGACAACAGTATCGAGATGCATCCCGGTCATGACGATCGACGGCGCAGCCAGAATGTCCACGCGAGCGCGATCACTCCGGCGGCGCCCCACATCACGATCCAAGCGACCGGGTACGACCGCATCCAGTTCCACATCGCGAGCGTCAGCGCCCAGAGGCCGTAGACGAGAAGGAACATCCGGCGATGCGTGCGGTCGTCGTCGATGCCCGCGGCGATGCTTCCAGCGAGGACGAGCGTCGGGATGACGCCCAGGATCAGGTTGAAGGCGATGTGCATTCGATGTGGATGAGGGCCGCGTAATCAGACCACGAGTTGCGTCGCGCGCTCTCCGCGCACGCCAGTTCCATCGCGGCGCGATCGGCCTCGGTGAAGAAACGATCGACTGCCAGCGCGAGCGCGGCAGGATCTTCTGGCGCGATGAGATAGCCATTCACGCCGTCGCGAACGACCTCGGGAATCCCGCCGACGGCCGCCGCGATGATCGGCCGGTGAAAGTAGAACGAGGTCATCGCGACACCGCTCTGCGCCTCGGTTCTGTAAGGTGCGATGACCACATCCGCTGCAGCGAACCACATCGCGATCTCATCATCGGGGATGAAACGAAAATTGAAGCGGATGTTGCGCGCGTTGCGAGCGAGCGCGCGATACTCCTCCTCCCCTTTCCACCACGCCTGTCCCGCGACGAGGAGGAGAACATCAGTCTCGAGCCGTTCCCACGCGCGGATCGCGATGTCGAGACCTTTGTACGGACGGATGTGACCGAAGAAGAGCGCGACATTGCGGCCGTGCACTTCCAGATGCGATTTCGCGTCATGGCGCGAAGGGATGGCGCCGCCGACTTCGTGGACGGGGAGATAGGTGGAGATGATACGGGTGCCCCCCAGCCGCCGCTCCGCTTCGTCCCGCTCGCTGTCGGCGTGAACAACAATCACATCCCCGCGCCACAACACCGCGTTCGTCAGTACGCTCTTCCACCACGACGGTTCCTTGTCGCTGATGTTGTGACTCTGGAGCACGACGCGCGTTTTCCGAGGGAGCAATGCGAGGATCGTGAGGTACGGGAGCGCCCAGACCCAGATCCACCAGACGAAAATCACGCTGTCGGGTGCTTCACGGCGAATGCGAAGTGCGGTCGCGATCCACGTCAGCGGGTTGACGATGTCGAGCAGAAACCGCGTCCCTTCCGGCTCGCGACCGCGCAGCGAAACGTCGAGGTCGCTTCCGCCAGGATAGAAGCGCTGCGGATACTGCCGGCTGAACGAGATGATCGAGAGCGAGCCCTTCCGGCGCAGCTCCTCCGCGAGGCGGGTCGTACAGTACGGGATGCCGCCCCGGTAGGGATAAACAGGACCGATCAGGGTGGTCGTCACGAGCGGGCCGGATCATATCTCCAGGCAAACGCTCGATTTCCGCGCCGCGTGGGATTACGATCTGCCGCAGCCGCGTTCCGTACGCGGTTCTAACTGATGAAACTGATCATTCAAATTCCTGCCTACAACGAAGAAGCAACGATCGCAAAGACGTTGCTCGACCTACCGAAGAAGATCGAAGGCATCACCTCGATCGAGACGCTCGTCATCGACGATGGCAGCAGCGACAAGACGGCGGAGGCCGCCCGCAAAGCGGGCGCAACGCATCTCGTGCAGCTCCGGACGCACCGCGGGCTCTCCGCGGCGTTCGTCGCCGGCATCGACGCCGCGCTCCGCCTCGGCGCCGATATCATCGTCAACACCGACGCCGACAACCAGTACGTTGCCGCCGACATCGTCCGCCTCATCAATCCGATCATGAAGGGGACCGCGGAAGTCGTGATCGGCGACCGCGAAGTCTCAGGCTCGCCGCACATGTCGGCGTTCAAGCGGATGCTGCAGCGGATGGGAAGCTGGGCGGTCAGCAAAGCGTCCGGCGTCAGCGTCGCCGACGCCACGAGCGGCTTCCGCGCGTTCTCGCGCGAAGCGGCAATGCAGATAAACGTATTCAATCCCTTCACCTACACGCTCGAGACGATCATCCAGGCGGGCCAGCGCAACCTCGGCGTGCAGACAGTGACCGTCCGGACGAATCCGCCGACGCGCCCCTCGCGCCTCTACGGCGGAATCGCGACGTACCTGCGCAAGTCGGTGGCGACGATCTTCCGCGTGCACACGCTGTATCGGCCCCTCAAGACGTTCTTCGCGATCGGCACGCTGCTCATGGTCGCAGGCGTCGCGATCGGCGCGCGGTTCCTCGCTCACTACTTTCAGGGCGACGGCGGCGGGCACATTCAGTCGCTGATCCTCGCCTCGGTCTTTCTCGTCATCGGATTCAACACCTGGCTGATCGCGCTTCTCGCTGATCTGATCGCGGTGAACCGGCGCCTGAGCGAAGACGTGCTGCTGCGCTTGAAGAGAATGGAGATGCCCGCGCGCGCGGCTTCCCGCCCGGCACGACCGCAGCAACAACAGCAGCCTCAGCGTGAGCGCGGCGAACGGCCGCAGCCGCGGCGCGAAGCTCCGGCTGTTGCGGCTGGCGCTCCCGCCGCCTCCGCCGCGAAGCCGGAGACGCAATGGGTGTGGCTTCTCGACGAGGACAAGCTTCAGGACGACGAAGTGGGTGACGAGACCGAGGTCCCAGTACCGTCACCGCAGCGCGACGCATCGCAAGCGAGAAGGCGCAGGCGCCGCCGCGGCGGCGTCCGTCACGCGCCCGAGCTCCCCGGAAATCGCGGCAAGCACCTCGGCGAAGAGTAGATTTTCTGGAGTGCGGCGGCCATGCCGCCGCTCTGCTCGAGTTCCTTGCGCTGCACTCTGTTTGTGTGGGAGCGGGCGCCCCCGCCCGCTCGCCAGGGCGGGGTGGGGACCGCGGCGGGCGAGGGCGCCCGCCGCCACACAAACTCACTTCAGCGCCTTTTGGAGTACCTCTATCGCGATCGCGACCACGCGGCGATGAAACTTGCGGTCACCGCGGCGGCGTATTCGAGTTCTTTTGGCACATGCACAAGCGGATGAATCGCGTTGTACGTATGGGTCGCGGAGTCGATCGTCAGCAGGCACCCTTCTCCGTTGCTCGATACGATCTGATGCGCTTCCTCCGCTGGAACGCTTTCGTCGCTCCCGCCATGCACGACGAGCAGCGGGGCAGCCAACCTCGCGGCTGCACCGAGAATGTCCAGCCGCGACGAATGTGTCTCGTAGTCATCGAGGATGGCGGTCGACATCTGCATCGTCTGTCCCGTTCGCGCGTTGAGCACATCGACGTAACCTCGATCGCGCCACGAGCGTTTCGTCGCCTCGTCCCACCGGTCGGCGTGCGAGATCGCGCTCCAGGTCACCACACCGCGCAGATCGCCGATCTCCTGCGAGGCGATCAGCGCTACTCCCCCGCCGCGTGAATGTCCAACGAGAAACAGCGGCAGCGCAGGGAACGAAGCGCGCGCAAGTGCAACGACATCGGCAAGATCTCTCACCTGCCCCGAGTACGTGTCACCGGCAAAGAGATCCAGGCGCGTGAACGACTCCGGCTCCTCGCCGATGCCGTTGCGCGACATGTTGAACCGGCACGCAACGAACTGCTGGCCGCAGAGGTAATCCGCGAGCCACGGGAAAAATCCCCAATCCTTGAAGCCCTTGAAACCGTGGACGATGACCACCAGCGCTCGCGGATCGCGCGGGACATCGAAGTCGCCCCGGATCGGCAGCCCCTCACGCGAGTTGATAGTGAACGAAGCCATGCTGTCTTACACGTTGAAGCGGAAGAGAATCACGTCGCCGTCCTGAACCTCGTACTCCTTACCTTCGCTGCGCATCTTGCCCGCTGAGCGCGCCGCCTGCTCGCTGCCACACGAGATGAAGTCGTCGAACGCGATCGTCTCGGCGCGGATGAACCCGCGCTCGAAGTCGGTGTGAATCACTCCCGCTGCCTGTGGCGCGGTCCATCCGCGATGGATCGTCCATGCCCGCGCCTCTTTCGGTCCGACCGTGAAGTAGGTTTCGAGCCCGAGGAGTTTGTACGCGGCGCGGATCAGCACGTCGAGTCCCGGTTCCGCCAGTCCCATCTCCTTGAGGAAATCTCTCCGCTCGGCGGCGGGAAGCTGCGAGATCTGCGCTTCGAGCTCGCCGCAGATGACGACGACCTCGCCCCCTCTCTCCGCAGCGGCCGCGCGCACGCTCTGCACGTGCGCACTCTCACCATTGAGATCATCCTCGGCCACGTTCGCAACAAACAGAACCGGCTTCGCCGTGATCAGATTCAGCTCGCGCAGTGACGCGCGCTCTTCGTCGCTGAGATCGACCGCGCGGATGGGGAGTCCCTTCTCGACCGCCTGGACTGCTTTCGTCAGCGCTTCGGCCTGGACCTGAAACTCCTTCTGACCGACGCGTGCGAGGCGTCCGACCCGGTCGAGCTTCTTCGTGACCGCCTCGAGGTCGGCGAGCAGCAACTCGGTGTCGATGATCTCGATGTCGCGCATCGGATCGACCGAGTGCTCGACGTGGATCACGTTCGAATCCTCGAAGCAGCGGACGACATGAAGGATCGCGTCAGTCTCACGGATGTTCGCGAGGAACTGATTGCCGAGACCTTCGCCTTTGCTCGCGCCGCGCACGAGGCCGGCGATGTCGACGACCCTGAGATCGGTATAGACCGTCTGCTTGCTCTGGCCGAGCACAGCGAGCTTGTCGAGTCGCGCGTCGACGACCGGCACAATGCCGACGTTCGGCTCGATCGTGCAGAAGGGATAGTTGGCGCTCTGCGCGCCCGCGGCAGTCAACGCATTGAAAATCGTCGACTTGCCGACGTTCGGCAGACCGACAATACCTACACTCAAACCCATCGATTCACTCCGGGATGCTCAATTGCCGCCTCAACCGTTCAGGCGAGGGGGCGATTCCAGCGGCGCGCGGCTTCGACCGCGCCGAGCAGGCCGACCTCTTCGTTCACGATCAGATCGACCGGCACTTCGCGAAGGAGCTCGGAGAACCGTCCCTTCCGGAGGAACGAAGCAATGAACGCGCCGTCGGTGAAGTAGGCGCGGTTCTTCGCCGCGATGCCGCCCGCGAGAAAAACGCCGCCGCGCGCGATGACGCGCAGCGCCATGTTCCCCGCCTCCGCGCCGTAGATGTCGGCGAAGATTTGGAACGCGCGATCCGCGATCGGGTCGCCCGCCGACGCGAGACTCGCGATCGCAGCCGGTTCCTCCGCGCGTCCGGTGAGGAACTCGAAAATGTTCGTCAGCCCCATCCCCGAGACGAGCCGCTCCCAGCTCACGTGGCCATGACGCTGTTGCAGAAAGAGGAAGATGCGAGTCTGCTCTTCGTCCTGCGGAGCAAAGTCGGCGTGGCCTCCCTCTGACGGGACGACGTGCCACTGATCGCCATGGAAAACCACATGCGCCGCGCCGAGGCCGGTGCCGGCGCCGAGGATCGCGATCGGGGCGCCGCGCGCGCGCGCGCCGGGTTGAAGCGAGAGCAGGTCCTCCGAGCCCAGCATCGGAACGCCAAGCGCGACGCCGTAGAAATCATTGATGAGAGTGACGCGGCCGATTCCGAAAGTTCGCTCGATCTCGGCCGCGTCGATCGTCCATCCGAGGTTGGTGATGCCGGCCTCGCGCCCCAGGACGGGACCCGCTACG
>JAENWF010000123.1 GCA_016650215.1 Thermoanaerobaculia bacterium | reverse complement strand
CGCGTCTCGATCGGGCCGATGACTGATCCGGTGGGTGCGTTGAAGACCGCCTGGTCGAGATCGGGGAGCAGCTCGCCGCGGCGAACTTCGCCGAGGTCACCGCCGCGGTCCTTCGTTCCTGCCTCGGAGAACTCTGTCGCGATCTTCGCGAAGTCGGCGCCGGCAGCGCGGACTTTCGCAGCGACGTCGGTTCCTCGCTGCTTCGCCATTTCGAGAGCCAGTCCACTCTCCGGCTTGAGAACAACGATCTCGCGCAGATGCGCGCGCTCGGGAAGGCGGTAGTGATCCTTCTCCCGGTCGTAACGCTCGCGAAGCTCACGGTCCTCGAGCTCGGCGCGGTTGCGCAGCTCACGCGCGAAGACTTTGTTCGTGACGAGCGTATCGCGAAGCCGCTGTTCCATGTCGGCGCGGGTCATCCCCGACTGTTTTAGTGACGAATCGAACTGCTCGTCGGTGCTGATGTTGTACTGCTGCTTGAGCCGGGTGACGGCCTCCTTGACCTCGGCTTCGTTGACGATGATCCCGATCCGATCCGCACGATCTTTGATCAGGAGTTCGTTGATTAGCTCATCGGTGAGGCGCTTGCGCGCTTCCGCCTGCTTCGTGGCGATCTGCTCGGCGGGAGTGGTCTGCGCGATCTCGTTGAAGGTATCGCGGAGCCGCTTCTCGTACTGGGAGCGGGTGACAATACGGTCACCGACGCGGACCACGACCGCTTCGATGATCTGCGCAGAGGAAAGCGAACCGGCCGCGAGCGTGAGGCAGAGGGTGAGGATTGTCTTTTTCATAGAGGTTTCGTCCGATGCGACGTGTTGCGGTCACAACAAGTTACGCGGCGTTTTATTCGGTCTGCCGCGGGAGGGTGCCAGAGTAGTTGAAAGGCAGACGGCGGGTGAGCACCCCCAGCACGAGGTCCTTGCGGGTGCGTCCGACGAGCTGCGCGATGCGTTCGCGGATCGCGTCCTCACGCAGGCGGCTGCGGATCACGGGCGCGGCCGCGCCGAGCTCGATCGCTCCCGGTGCCCGCCGGTCGTCCACCTTGAAAATGTGGAAGCTGTTGTCCGTCTTGATGACGTTGCTGACCGCCCCGGCCTTCAGCGCGAAGATCTCGTCCTCGAACATTTTCGGAAGGTCGCCGCGGCTGATGTATCCGATGTCGCCGCCCTTCTTCGAGTTCGGCGCGAGCGAGTGCTGGAGTGAGAGGTCCTCGAAGGAGCCGCCCTTGCGGAGACCGGCGACGATCTGATTCGCGAGCGCCTCGTCGCGGACGAGAATCTGGCGGACGCGCACTTCCTCGCCGCTCCGAAAGTCGTTGAGATGGCGTTCGTAGTACTCGCGAACCTGTTCCTCGGAGGCATCGGGAACTTCGGCGGAGACGGAGGCGATGAGCTTCTGGCGCCGCATCTCGTCGCGTTTCTCGATGACCGTGGCGCCTGCTTCGTTACGGACCGCTGCGGCGATCGCGTCGGCGGGCACTTCGATGCCATGGGTCGCGGCGTGTTCCGAGAGGATCACCTCTTCCACGTATTGATCGAGCATGGCGCTCGCGACTTCCGGCTGCATCTGCGCGAGCTCTGCTCCGGCGTTCCGCTCGAGGTAGCGCTTGAAGTCTCCGAGCGTGATCATCCGGTCACCCACGCGCACAACGACATCCGGCGGCGTCGACGGTTTCCGCTTGCAGCCGAATGCCAGGATGAGAATAAGGACGGCGAGGGTCGCGCGACGCGTCATGTCAGCCCGCGCAGTTTAATCGGTCTGGTCGTTCCGAGCGCAAGCTCCGGATTCAAACCCTGAGGGAAGCGAAGGGTGGTTCTGTGTGGCGACGGCGCCACACAGATGCCGGATTTCTTCACAGCCTCTCTGAGCGAAGCGAAGGGTCTACTGAGAGCACAAGCGACGCCGGTGCACGTCTCAATGAACGCCTCGGGTGCGAAGCTCGACCCTCGCTCGTGCTATCAGAAGACCCCTTCGCTTCGCTCAGGGTTGAAGCAACATCACGCCGCGAGCGACTGCAGGAGCTCCTCAATCGCGTCGATGACTCCCGTTCCCTGTTTCTCGAGCGGGAACGAGAGAGCACCGTTCGGCGAGAACTTCACCTGCGGATCCTGGTTGATGATCGAGAGCAGCCGATTCGGATCGATTTTCGCGTGCGGCGAGAACTTCATGACGCCGCGCGCGCCCTCGCGGACGATCGAGAGAACGCCGAGAGACTGCGCGTAGCGTTTGATCTTCACGAAGCGGAGCAGGTTGTCGATATGCGGCGGAACGGCGCCGAAGCGATCGCGCAGCTCGTTGCGGATGTCTTCGAGACGCTGGTCATTCGATGCGGATGCGATCTTTTTGTAGAAGGTCATCCGGAGGTTTTCGTCGGTGATGTAATTCTTCGGGATGTAGATGTCGACGCCGAGGTTCATCGACGTCTCGACCTCCTTCTCGATTCGCTCGCCCTTCATCTCGCGGATAGTTTCCTCGAGAAGCTTCGAGTACATCTCGAAGCCGACGGCGGCGATCTCCCCCGACTGCTCGCCGCCGAGAAGGTTGCCTGCGCCGCGAATCTCGAGGTCGCGCGCGGCGATGCGGAAGCCGGCGCCGAGGTCGGAGAACTCCTGAATCGCTGCAAGACGTTTGCGCGCGTCACTCGACAGAATGCGGTCGCTCGGCACCAGGAGGTAACAGAACGCAAGGCGGTCGCTCCGGCCGACGCGGCCGCGGAGCTGGTAGAGCTGCGACAGGCCGAACCGCTCGGCGTGGTTGATCAGAATCGTGTTGCAGGCGGGGATGTCGATGCCGTTCTCGATGATGGTCGTCGCGAGCAGAACGTCGAATTCGCGGGTGATGAAGGCGAGCATCGCGCGCTCGAGCTCGCGCTCTTCCATCTGCCCGTGGCCGACGATGACGCGCAGGCCGGGGAT
>JAENWF010000122.1 GCA_016650215.1 Thermoanaerobaculia bacterium | reverse complement strand
ATGCTGCCACGAGCCATGCATGACGTGGCGCCGGCTTCAGCCGGCGGCTTTTCGTTCCCTGTTGCCCCTGATCGCAGGATAGGTTCACTAGAAGCGAAGCGAAGGATGACAAAGGCACGACCGTCGCGCGCACGGTCAACTCAGCACCCAGCACTCAGCACCCAGCACTCACGATTCAGGATTCACGATTCCGCACACCGCAGTATCGCCTCGGAGGATCGCTCGACATCCCGATCGGTCGTCGCCCAGTTCGAGACGGAGATTCGCATCGCCCCTTTTCCCTGCCACGTGGTTCCGGCGAGCCAGCACGTTCCGTCTTTCTGGACTCGCGCGATGACCTCGCGCGTCCGTTCATCGGAATCGTCGAAACGGACGAGAACCTGGTTCAGAACCACGTCGTTGAGGATTCGAACCCGCTTGCTCTTGCGCAGCAGATCCGCAAACAGGCGGGCCTGCGCGCAGTTACGGTCGACGAGCTCCTCCACGCCTTTGCGTCCGAGGGCCCGCAGCGCGGCGTAGACGGTGACCGCGCGTGCGCGGCGCGAGAACTCCGGCACCCAGTCAATTGCGTCGCGCTCGACGCCGCTCGTCTGTTGAAGGTACGGAGCAGTCGACGTCATCGACGCGCGTTGCGCCTTCGCGTCGCGCACGATCGCCACACCGCAGTCGTACGGCACGTTCAGCCATTTATGCGCGTCGGTCGCCCATGAATCAGCGTGATCGATTCCGTTCGCGAGGTGCCGTTTTGTCGAGCTCGCCCGCGCCCAGAGTCCGAATGCTCCGTCCACGTGCAGCCACGCCTTATGGTCCTTCGCGATCTTCGCGATCTCTTCCAGCGGGTCGAATGCACCGGTGTTGACGTTCCCTGCCTGCGCGCAAACGATCGTCGGTCCACGAAGTCCTTCAAGCGTCTGCTTCAACGCTTCGGCGCGCATTCTTCCCTGCTCGTCGGCAGGCACGCGGATGGCGCCGCGCGTGCCGAAGCCGAGCATTCGCAGCGCGACGTGAATCGTCACGTGCGATTCCTCGCTCAGAACGATATTCACGTTCGGCGAGCCGGCAAGTCCATTCTCTTCGACGTTCCATCCCGCATCGCGCAGGACTGCGTGGCGTGCCGACCCGAGGCATGTGAAGTTCGCCATCTGGCAGCCCGTGACGAAACCCAGGCCGGCGTCTGAGGGCAATCCAAGCAGATCGAGAAGCCATGTTCGTGCAACGTCCTCGATCACCGAGGAGAGTGGTGAAGTAACGTAGATGCCGGAGTTCTGATCCCACGCGGTCGTCAGCCAGTCTGCGGCAACAGCGACCGGCAGGCTTCCGCCGATGACGAAGCCGAAGTATCGCGGACCCGCGCTCGCAATCGCACCCCGTTCGCCCTGTGCAGCAAGCGCGTCGAGCACCTTCGCCGCATCGTCGCCCTGATCCGGGAGAGAAACCGAGAGTCCCTGCAACAACTCTTCGCGGGATGCACGTGCAGCGACGTGGCGTTCCGGCAACTTTTTCAGAAAGTCCGCCGCGTGGCGGTGAGCCCGGTCGAGCAATGTCTCATCGATCACGAATGCGTGCTCCTCGCTCTCACTTGTTCTTCCGTCAACCCGTAGATGGGCGTCGTCGGGAGATCAAGCGTTCGCATGAGCGAAGTATGACGCACCTACGCCGCGACGCGCGACCTCGTCAGCCTGCTCAGCAGTTTCCAGATCGCTGACAGCGCTGCGGCGGCCAGCAGGAGGATCGGAAGAACGTACAACGCGAACCAGATCGCGCCATTCGCGACAACCTGCATTGCGGCGACGAGCGCGCGGCTCGCATTCTTCACGACGACGAGCGGCTGCCAGCCTGGTGCAACGACCGGCTGCGCGATCGCGTCGGGGATCAGACTGAGCTGAACCGACGCGAACGAAGTCATCTGTGAGAGATAGCGCATCCGCCCTTTCGTCTGCTCGATCTGCCCGCGGATCGCCTGGAGCTGCCGATGCATCTCCAACACCTCCGACGCCTTCTTCGACCGCTCACGCACGAGCGTCATCAGCTGGCGCAGCTCGGTTTCGGTCGCCTCGAGATTGCGGAGCTGGGCTTCGAGGTCGACATACTCCTCTGTCACTTCCTGACTGGCGAGCGACTCGTTCTGTACACGGACCGCGAGCTTGCGGATCGCGCCGAGCGTCGCGGCGAGCCGCGCGGCCGGGACGCGCAGGGTCATCGTTCCGCGCAACAGCTCCCCGTCACGCCAGATGTTCGAGTCGCTCACGTACCCTCCCTCCCCCTCGGTCGCGTGAGTGATGCCGTTGATCGCAGACGTGGTGTCCGACACGACGATCGCGACCGTCGCTGAGCGGATCATCATCCGGTCGCCTTTCGGTTTTCGTGCCGCGGGCGAGTCGACGCCATACATAGCGACACCTGCGACACCTGCATCTGCGGCAGATGTCCGCATCCCTCCGGCCACATCAATTGAAGCCTTCTCCGGAATGCTCGCCGCCTGGTGTTCGACCTTGTAGCAGGCAGCGACGAGCGCCAGCAAGAGAATCGCGATGAACGTGCGCATGGTTCCTCCCATTCGCACCGTTGGACACGGCTCGGATCCGGGAGGAAACCGCTACCTTCGCTTGCCCACCTTCGCGACGAGGTCGAACTCGCGCTTCGTCACCGGCTGGATCGAGAGCCTCGATCCCTTGCGGATCACGACCATCTCCTCGAGTCCGGGCGTCTCCTTCAACTCATCGAGCGGAACGATGCGCGGAAACTTTTCAACGAAACGGATGTCGACCATGTACCAGATCGGATTCTCGGCCGTCGCCTTTTCGTCGTAATAGGCGTGTCCCTTCTTTGTCGCGAACTTGTCGGGATATGCCTCGCGCGCGATCTCGGCGATTCCTGTCACGCCCGACGGATCGGCGTTCGACGCGTAGAAGAGAACCTTGTCACCCTCCCGCATCCCGTCGCGCAGATAATTGCGCGCCTGAAAGTTGCGGACGCCTTCCCAACTGGTCGTTCCGTCGCGCTCCAGGTCGTCGATCGAGTAGGCGGAGGGCTCACATTTCATGAGCCAGTAATTCATGCGCGCGAATTGTAGCGGGTGAGCGCCTTGCCAAGAAGATCGACTGCGCGGCGCAGGTGATTCTGGTTCAGAACGTATGCGATCCGCACTTCGTTCTTGCCGAGCGCCGACGCGTAGAACCCGCTGGCCGGTGCCACCATGACCGTCTCGCCCTCATCCTCGAACTCGCTGAGCAGATAGACGGCGAAGTCGTCCGCATCCTCGACCGGCAGTTTCGCGATGCAGTAGAACGCCCCCTCGGGCTTCTGCAGAAAAACACCGGGAATCGCGGTCAGACCCTCGTACAGGACGTCGCGCCGCTGTTGGTACTCGGTCACAATGTCGCGCGTGTACTCCTCGCCGAGGGACTCCACGCCGACCGCGATGAACTGCGCGAGTCCCGGAGGTGAGAGTCTTCCCTGCGCCATCCTCAGGCACGCGTCATACACCTCGGCGTTGCGCGTCACCAGCGATCCGAGACGGATCCCGCATGCGCTATAGCGCTTCGAGAGACTGTCGACGACGACCACGAAGTCGTCGGTGTCCGCCAACTCGAGCGCACTGATCGCCCGCGCGCCGTCATAAACGAACTCGCGATAGACCTCGTCGGAGATGAGGAAGAGGTTGTTCCTGCGGCAGAATTCGGCGACCATCTCGAGCTCTTCGCGCGTGTAGACGGTGCCGGTCGGATTGCTCGGATTGCAGATGATGACGATGCGGCTTCGCGGCGTGAGCGCGCGCTCCCATACGTGCAGCGGCGGCGTGTGGAATCCGTCACGCCCGCGGCTCGTCACCGGCACGATGTTGAGGCCGGCCATCGTCGCGAACGCGCGGTAGTTCGCGTAGAACGGTTCGACGAGAATCACATCGTCGCCTTCGTTCGCGCAAGCGATGAAGGCAAAGAGGATCGCCTCGCTGCCGCCGGTCGTGGCGAGAATCTGGTTCGTCGCGAGATCGAGCCCGAGGCGCGTCCGGTAATAGTGCTCGAGCGAGCGGAGAAACTCCGGCGTACCGGTCGAAGGCGAATACTCGAGCACCTTCGAGTCGAGCATCTTGAGCCGGTCGCGCATGCACGCTGGCGTCTCGATGTCGGGTTGCCCGATGTTGAGGTGATACACCTTCGTCCCGCGCGCCTTCGCAGCCTCGGCCAGCGGCGCGAGTTTGCGGATCGGCGAGGCAGGCATCCGATGCGCACGCAGCGACAATGTCAGCGTGCGCTCAGACTGCTCGAGCTCGTGAAGCGATGTCATCGATCGGACTTCTTCTTCTCGCCGGCCGGAGCCTCGCCAGGGATGAAGTTCTTCTCCCCCTCTTTTCCCTGCCGTTTCTCCGCCTCTTTCAGCTTCTCTTTGTGATCTTCCTGGACGATCCCCTCGCCCTGATGGTTCCGGTCGCCGTCGTAGTACTGCCCAGGGTTCATGTTGTTGTTTTTGCTCATAGTTACAGCAAATTGCGAGGACTGTGCCGGGTCGTGGGTGGGGGTGACGAGTGACGGCAATCTCCCGCTTTGTCATCCTGAGCGAGGGAATGGCGCGAGGCGCCATGGGAGAGGTGATGAACTCAGAGGGGAACGAAAGGCCGCCGGCTGAAGCCGGCGCCACGTCATGCATGGCTCGTGGCAGCATTCGTAAGCGACGTGGCGCCGGCTTCAGCCGGCGGCTTTCCGTCCCCTGTTGCCCCCGATCGCAGGAGTAGGT
>JAENWF010000121.1 GCA_016650215.1 Thermoanaerobaculia bacterium | reverse complement strand
TCCTTCGCCGTCTTCGCGGCTCAGGATGACAAGGACGCGGCCTTTCTCAGCACTCCACCAGCACTCAGCACTCAGCACTCCGATTCAGACGGTGGCGTTCGCGATCAGGTCGGCGAACTGGTCTGCGGGGACTGGGGGCTTGATGAGGTAGCCCTGCATCTGGTCGCAGGAGTAGCGGCGGAGGAAGTTCGCCTGCTCGGTCATCTCAACGCCCTCCGCGATCACTTTCAGTCGGAGGCTGTGCGCCATGGCGATGATTGCGGTGACGATGGCAGCGGTGTCGGGATCGGTGTTGATGTCACGCACGAATGACTGATCGATCTTCAGCGTGTCGATCGGGAACCGCTTGAGATAGCTCAGCGATGAGTGGCCGGTGCCGAAGTCATCGAGCGAGATGCGGATTCCGAGCTTCTTGAGGTCGTAGAGCGCCTTGATGCTCGCTTCGGGGTTGTGCATCGCGCTGCTCTCGGTGACCTCGAGCTCGAGGAGGCGCGGAGGGAGTCCGGTCTGGTCGAGGATCTCTTTGACGCGCGCGACGAGATCGCTCTGCTGCAACTGTGTCACCGAGAGATTCACGGCGAGAGATAGATTCTTGAATCCCGCGTCGTGCCACGTCTTCGCCTGCTCGCATGCGGTCCGCATGACCCAGTCGCCGATCGGAACCATGACACCGGTCGACTCGGCGATCGGGATGAATGATGCCGGCGGAATCGACCCCATCTCGGGGCTCGTCCATCGCAGAAGCGCTTCCATGCCGCTGATGCGATTCGACCGCAGATCGAAGATCGGCTGATAGTGAAGGGTGAACTCATCGTTCTGGAGCGCTTTGCGGAGACCGTGCTCCATCGCGATCCGCTGGAGCGCCTTTGCATTCACGAACGCGTTGAAGAGCTGGTAGTTGTCGCGACCCTGCTCCTTCGCCTGATACATCGCGGTATCGGCGTTCTTGATGAGCATCGCCGCGTCCGTGCCGTCCTCGGGATAGAGGCTGAGGCCGATGCTGGTGGTGGTGAAGAACTCACGCCCTTCGATGTGAAAAGGGTAGCGGATGACTTCGAGGATCTTCTGGGCGACGAATATCGCGTCTTCCGAGCGGCTGAGCGGAACGATCAGCGTGAATTCGTCGCCGCCGAGGCGCGCGACCGTGTCACTTTCGCGGACTGAGGTCTTGACGCGAGCCGCGACCGCCTGCAGAAGCTGATCGCCGACGTTGTGACCCATCGAGTCGTTGATGATCTTGAAGCGGTCGAGGTCGAGGAAGAGGACTGCGAGCCGGCTGTGGTCGCGCTGTGCGTGCGAGATCGCGACCGTCAGGCGGTCGCGGAAGAGCAGACGGTTCGGAAGTCCCGTCAGCACGTCGTGATAGGCGAGGTGTTTGATCTGTTCTTCCGCGTACGCGCGCTCGGTCACGTCGCGGACGACGCACACCATGCCGCCGCCTTCGATCGTGGTGAGCGACATCTCCTGCGGAAACGTGAAGCCGTCGCGGCGGCGGCCAGTCGCTTCCCCGCGCCAGCGTCCGCGCTGCCGCACTGCGGGGATGATCGACGAGAGCAGTCTCTCGTTCTCTTCATCGCCGTAGAGCTCGTGAAACGGCCGGCCGATCATCAGTTGCGGTTTTGGATAGCCGTAGAGCCTGGCCAGTGCGTCGTTCAGATATGTGAACTCGAGCTTGTCGTTGAGGATACCGATTCCGTCCATCGAGGCGCTCACGGCTGCCGACTGTGTTCGCAGCAGCTCCTCGGCGCGTTTGCGCTCCGAGATGTCGGTTCCGACATGGAGGAAGCCGGTGATGGCCCCGTCGTCCGAACGGAGCGCCGTGACGGATACGAGCACGGTTCGGTGTTCGCCGCTCGAGCGGACCCACGTCCATTCGCGCTCCTCCAGATCCTGGAGAGCGGCGCGCACGGTCAGAGCCTCGAATCCCGAGATCGTTCGGTTGAACTCGTCGCTCAATCCCGACGCATGCTCGCTGATCTCATCCGGAACGTGAATGTCGAGAAGTGAGTGCGTACCGATCATCTGGCCGGCGTGATAGCCGAGCATCTGCTCTGCGCCGGAATTGAACACGGTGACCCGTCCCGCGGGATCGGTCGCGATGATCGCAACGCGCGTCGCCGCGTTGAGCACGGCCTGCCGTTGCCGGTCCGCGCGGTCGAGCGAGTCTTCCGTCGCTTTCCGCTCGGTGACGTCGTAGATGAAGCCCTCGATGTACGAGGCGCCCGAGGGTGACTTCACGAGGTGAGCGTTGATCTGCGCCCAGAACGGAGAGCCATCGCGCCGCTTCCATTGCACCTCGACGTCGTCGGCATGACCCGCCGGCTCAAAGCTGCGGAACATCCTTTCCCGGTCGTCCTCGTGATACCAGACGTCTTTTCCGAGGTCCAGTTGCATCACGTGGTCGACGGAGTCGTAGCCGAGCATGTGAGCGAGAGTCTTGTTTGCGGTGATGACCTGTCCGTCGCGCGTGGTCTGAATGATGCCGACCGAGGCGTAGTCGAAGATATTGCGGTACTTCTCTTCCGACCCCTGTAGCGCCTGCTCGGCGCGTTTGCGCTCGGTGATGTCATGGACGATCGAGTAGAGGAGCTTGCGGCCGCCGGCGTCGATCGGTCCCGAATGCACTTCGACGTCGCGGATCTCGCCGTTCGCGCGCATGTGCCGGAAGAGGAAGAGGCTGCGGTCCTGCACCGTCGCGTCGGCCATCTCGCTCCGCAGCCGCTCCTCGCCCAGGACATTGATGTCCCAGATTCGCATCGCGCGAAGCTCTTCGATCGTGTAGCTGTAGAAGTCGCAGGCGGCCATGTTTGCGTCGACGATTTCGCCTGACGCAGGGTCGATCAGGAGCTGGACCGCCCGATTGTTCTCGAACATCTGGCGATAACGGTTCTCACTCGCGCGGAGCGCATCCTCTTTTCGCTTCTGTTCGATGACTGACGCGACGTTCTGCGAGACGAAGATGAGAACCTCGAGGTCGCGCGCTGTGTAGCGCATGGAGTCGTCGTAGCTCTGGACTCCGAGGACTCCCCACGTCCGCGATCCTGACTTGAGCGGAACGCCGAGCCAGTCGACCGACGGAGCACCGATCAGTTTGACGTCGCCTGCCCGCACCATCTCGTCGAAGCGCTCGGGTGTCGCAAGAAACGGTTCGCCGGTGCGGAGTACGTATGCGGTCAGACCTTCACCGGGGGAGAGTCCTTGCGGCACGCGGTCTACCTGATCGACGAAGTAGGGGAAGGTGAGCGAGTCGCTCGCCGCGTCGTATTCGGCGATGTAAAAGTTCGGCGCATCCATCAGCTCGTCTACGACGCTGTGAATCGCTGCGTAGAAGCTCGGCAGGTCGGTCGTCGAACGACTGAGCTGCGAGATCCGGAAGAGCGCCGCCTGCAGTTGCGCCGTGCTCTTCTGCTCGGTGACGTCGCGGAAATACCACGCGCGCCCGGAGACCGCCCCGTCTTCCGTGGTGACCGGCACGGTAGAGCGCGACAGAATCCGTCCATCCTTGAGCACCAGAGTGTCATCGCTCCGAACCTCGGTAGGGTGCGAGTAGAGGTGTTCGACAAGCGAAATGAATCCTTCCCAGTCCTCGACCAGGGTCTCGGCGTAAGAGAGGAGGTCGCGGTCCGTCCCGCCCCGCGCCACGCCCTCAGGAATCCGCCAGATCTCCAGAAGCCGGCGGTTGAACGAGAGGATGCGGCCGCTGTTGTCGACGACGAGGATGCCGTCGAGCGTCGCCTCCTGCTGCGCCTTGAGGATGGCGACCGTGGTGCGAAGAGAGTCGCCGGCGGGTTGGGCCGCGCCGCCAAAGAGTCCGCGAAGCGCGCGCCCCACAGCCCGAAGTCTCGAAATCACCGTGGTTTCCGGATTGCCTGCTCGTGCCACAACCCGCGCAATTGTAGGCGAACTAGTCCCCTGGCACCCCGTGCTCGCGGAAGTGTTGCCAGGCCTGGTAGTTCATGTAGACGTACCACCCGATGAGGAGCGTGAGGAAGATCATTCCTTTCTTCAGACCGAGGACTGCGACCGCCACTCCGGCGATCATCGCGATCCAGACCGCGATCACGAACGCTGTCCTCTCCGTGAGGAACATCCGGAAGAAGTTGCGCACCGCCTGCCCGCCGTCGAGAGGTGAGATCGGGAGGAGATTGAAGATTCCCCACCAGAGGTTCGCCTGCGCGAGCATCGGTATGAAAACGACCAGCATTGCATCTCTCCGGAGAAGCGGGAAACGCGCGTATGCCAGAAGCATCGCGAGCCAGATCACGAAGCTCGAGACCGGTCCTGCGAGACTGATCGTCATGTCGTGCCACGGGCGCGACTTGCGGCGGTTCATCGTCACGCCGCCCATCCCGCCAAGCACGATCTCGCTCGAGCCGTAACCGAAGAGAGCAATCGCTGCCGCGTGCGCGAGCTCATGAATCAGCACGCTGATGAGAAGCACCGGCGCCCACAGCAGCGCGTAGTGCAACCCGTGATTAGGGTTGTACGCACTCGCCACGAAGAAGACGATCAGGATGATGAAGGTGAGGTCGACACGAATTGTCGTCCCACCAATCGAGCCCAGGTGAATCATGCGGGGGATGATATCGGAGACGAGGTGACGGGTGACGGGTGACGAGTGACGAGTGTCGCTATTCGTCACGTGTCACGCGTCACTCGTCACTCGTCACTCAAAACGAACCTACACCTCGCGCCTGGGGACGCGCGCCTCGGCTTTCACTTCTTCTTCGGGGTCGGTGACGGTCATCAGCTCAACGATGCGCGCGTTGTGCTCGCTGTCGTAGAGGTAGAGCAGCGGCTGTTCATCCGGGAACTTCTTGACCCACTTGTTCTTGTAGAGGTCGCGATCGCCGGCGCTGAGAAGCTGGGCCACGGTGGGACTCGGCAGATAAGTAGAGGAGGCCAGGCCGGTTGTGACGCCGACGCTGAATGTCTCGGTTCCGAACGTCCATTGAACGGCCGAGATCTCTCTCGCCATCCGCGCGTCGAGCACATCTGTCTCCTCGGGTGAAAGACCGGCGACGAGCATCACGAACTCGTCGCCTCCGTAGCGGGCGATCAGATCCTGATGGCGTGTGCTGCGCTGGAAGATCGCTCCGACGTCGCGAAGAATGCGGTCGCCGGCGAGATGCCCGAGGGTGTCGTTGATCTTCTTGAAGTCGTCGAGGTCGAAGAAGACGAGGTTGATCGGCGTCCCTTCCTTCAGGAGGCGTTCCGCCTCGGAGAAGAAGAAGCGGCGGTTGAAGAGTCCGGTGAGCTCGTCGCGTGTCGCAAGGCCGTAGAGCTCGCGCACGGTCTCATCGAGGCGCTGCTGGCGCGAGACGATGCGTCGCGCAGCCGCGAGCTTCGCGCTGATCTCCATCTCGCCGGCCGACTTGAAGAGGAAGTCGTCGAAGCCGACACGCAGCGCCGAGATTTTGGTCTCGAGGTCTTCACGTCCCGTCAGCATCACCGCGTAGACGTCGGAGAGATCGTCGATCGCACGAACCGCAGTGATCAATGCGAGCCCCGTCATGCGCGGCATTTCGCAGTCAACGATCAGAAGGTGAACGGGAGGGCCGTTGATGAGAGTCGCGAGCGCTTCCTGCCCGTCGGCGCTCACGCTGACTTCGAAGCCGAATCGTCCGACCAGACCCGCGATGTAGTCGCGGTACGCCTTGTAGTCGTCGACGACGAGCGCGCGCAGCGGTGCGGAATCAGCCGCTTCCTGATCCGTGCGGCGACGGAATATAGGGGTGCGCATGTTTTTCATGGGACTGCTGACATCCAGCGCAGGACAGGA